>JABFSY010000409.1 GCA_013140395.1 Cyclobacteriaceae bacterium | reverse complement strand
CGGAGGCAGTGAGGGTTTTTACAGGCAGAATTCGTGCTATCTATTTTGCTGAGTTCAACAACGCAAGGGTTTTCATGCGGTTGACTTTGCCTGAGTCAGTTCGTATAAACGATGGTAGGCAAATGATATATCTGGGCACTTCAAATTTGTATAGCCTACTTTTTAAGCTTTGTTTCAATTCTTCTTCTTGATATTCTGACAGTTTGCCTTCAACGATTAGTGAGACGGCTTGTCCCCATTGCTCATCAGGCAACCCGGTAATAAAGAACCAGTTTGTGATGTTTAGCTGAACAAATATCCCTTCGATTTTTGTTTCAATTGTTTCTGGGAAAACTTTGAGGCCACCTGTATTGATTACGTTGTCCCATCGCCCTAACCAAATAAATTTGTTCACGTCTACCATTTCAACGATGTCATTGGTAATTATGTCATGTTCGAGGTAGGATGTTACAATGCATAAGCAACCACGTTCATCCTGCCGAATGGAAACACCAGGAAGAGTGGTAAAGAAGTTCGATCTGCCCGAGCCATTTAGTTGCTTCAATGCGATATGCGAAATAGTTTCGGTCATTCCATAGGTTTCGAAAAATGGACTCTGGCAATTTTGCAACGCCAATTTGG
This sequence comes from Cyclobacteriaceae bacterium, assembly GCA_013140395.1. GTDB lineage: Bacteria > Bacteroidota > Bacteroidia > Cytophagales > Cyclobacteriaceae > ELB16-189. The sequence continues at coordinate 6,651 of JABFSY010000409.1, read as the reverse complement.
TTGAGTGGTCCAGAGGAGCACCGCCAATTAAAACAGACCCCAATTGGTTCAGGAATATTTTTTGAGGTGATTGGAGAATGGCCTTCACCTGATACGGTACCAAGGCGGTGAAATCTATCTTTACATTCGGATCTATTCCTTCAAACGGATTGGCACAAGGCTCCACTGCAATAATGTTCATGCCTATTTCCAGGCTTCTTACCAGCATCATTATTCCGGCAATGTATGACGTATCTAAACATACTAGTGAAGTTTGATTCGCTCGTAGTCCAAGTGCCTGGATGGTGCCGTTGGCACTGGCGATCATGCTTTGTCTGTTGATGAATATCTTTTTCGGTATACCCGTAGAACCGGATGTTTGGATTTCAAATTGCTGTTGACCTGACAGCCATCGATGACAAAAGTCGATTGTTCGTTCATAAAATGTTACAGGCTGACTTATCTGGGGGAGGTCTTTCAAGAAGTATGTTTTGTCGCCCAGTTGAAGTGTTGGTGAACTCATGGCGTGGTGATCTGGTTTTTAACGAAGGTAATTTCATTACCGACATCGACTTTATGTTGTAGCCCTTGTAACTTAGTTAATGTTGCCTTCAAAAAAGATTGATGGTGAGTTGTGGAAGGGAACGAAGTGCGATGGGCTAAGGCATGCTTGATTTCTTGCCATTCGCGTAAAAATGTTTTTGTTTCTGTCTTGAAATACTTTTGGGTAAACTTTTGCCAAATATATTCTTCCGCTTCTTTAGTTGGATGAATGCGGTCCTCTTGGTAGAATCTGTAATCCCGCAAATCGTCCATCATAATTTCATAGGCGGGGAAATAGTCAACTCCCGGTCGATGTGATAGCTTATGGCAGAGCAGTCGTAAAGTGGATTTACTGACGCTATTTAATTCGATCGTGTCTTTGAGATGACGCACCGGACTAACGGTAACAATGATCTGGATCGCTGGATTAACTGCCTTTAACGCGGAGTGGATATCATCAAAGGAATTTTCCATATCCTCTATTGACAAAAGCTCTTTCGAAAAGTAAGCGGATGGAACCTTATGGCAATTAGCTACCCATTGTGCCGTGTCTTTTCGTTTGTAAGCCCATGCCGTTCCGTAAGTGATAATAACAAAACGAGCCGTACTGATAAAATGATTCACTTTGTTGACTGCGCGACTGATTTGTTCAGCTAGTTCTTGTCGACTGAGACTCGCAAAACTGGAGTGGAACTGATAGTGGTAATGAACTTCTTGATGAACCAAAAAATCTCCCTCAGATACCTCGCCTTTTCTCAACGCCACCTTCAACAAGTGGTGGATAGAAAGTGGGCTGTACACAGTTCCAAAAGGATTGATCGTTACGTTAAATTTGTTGTTGTTCAGATGTTGGCCAATGGCCTGTGAAAAGCAAGAGCCGATTGTCAGGATAGGGTCATTGAGGTGAATCGGACGATCAGCGGATTTCACAGTCAAATCGGTCTTCCAGTCATTCATCTTAGCGGCAGATTTTTTGCAAACGGCAATTCGTTTACGAGCAAAAGTATCTATTTTTAGGCTTCAAAATTGAACGCCAGACTATGCTTTCACAGAAAGAAATTGAAAAGATTCCGACTCAGATTTTTAAAACCTCCGAGGCCGCCTCAATTTTCGTGGCAAACGAGATTGCTGCATTAATCCGGTCAAAACAAATGGAAGGCAAACCCTGTGTGTTGGGGTTGGCAACAGGATCCACACCCACACGTGTGTATTCGGAATTGATATCACTTCATAAACAGGGACTTAGCTTCAAGAATGTACATACGTTCAATTTGGACGAATACTACCCGATGTTGCCCAACTCGCTACAAAGCTATGTTCGGTTTATGAATGAACACTTGTTTAATGAGATTGATATCCCGAAAGAGCAAATTCATATTCCCGATGGAACACTTCCAAAGGATCGCATCGCTGAATTTTGCAAAGCCTACGATGCAAAGATCGCTTCGTTAGGTGGTATCGATCTTCAAGTGTTAGGGGTAGGTCGCACAGGACATATTGGATTTAATGAACCTGGGTCTTCTGAAAGATCAACGACCCGGTTGATTACGCTTGATCAGGTAACACGCATCGATGCGGCCAGTGATTTTTACGGAGAAGAAAACGTGCCGACAAAAGCCATCACCATGGGTGTAGGTACCATTATGCAATCCAAGCGGGTGATCATGATGGCTTGGGGTGAAGGCAAAGGTGCAATTGTGAAGAAAGCTGTTGAAGGTCCGGTGACTGATCAAATCCCGTCCACATTCTTGCAGAAGCATCCAAACGCTTTGGTGATTTTAGATGACGCAGCTTCTTCCCAGCTAACTGCCATCAATACACCATGGTTGGTAGATAGTTGCGATTGGGATGATAAGTTGGTTCGTAAGGCAATTGTCTGGTTGTGCCAAACTGTGAAAAAGCCGATTCTAAAACTGACCAATCATGATTATATGGAGCATGGGATGGGGGACGTCCTGACGGAATTTGGATCGGCCTACCAGGCTAATATAAAAGTATTCAACCAACTTCAACATACCATTACTGGTTGGCCGGGAGGCAAGCCAAATGCAGACGACTCTAACCGGCCAGAGCGTGCAAAACCATTTCCTAAGAAGGTAATTATTTTTAGCCCTCACCCTGATGACGATGTGATCTCTATGGGGGGTACATTTATTCGATTGGTAGATCAGGGGCACGAAGTTCATGTGGCCTATCAAACTTCAGGAAACATTGCTGTGTTCGATGATGATGCCATTCGATTTGCAGATTTCGTTCGCGACTTTGACGTTTCTTTTGGGCTGAGCAAAGAGGACGGGGCAAACTTTTACAACAAGATTGTCAAGGCCATTAAGGAGAAAAAACCCGGGGAGGTGGACAGCCCCGAGGTAATGAAAATTAAAGGATTGATAAGAAGGGGAGAGGCAAAGGCGGGTTGCCGCTATACAGGTATTCCCGATTCGCAGGCACATTTCTTGGACATGCCGTTTTATGAAACAGGTACTGTGAAGAAGAAACCATTAGGAGAAAGAGATATTCAAATCATTGTAGACTTAATTGAGCAAATCAAGCCTCACCAAATTTATGCTGCTGGAGATTTATCCGATCCACATGGCACCCACCGTGTTTGCCTGGCTGCAATTTTTCAAGCAGTAGAAAGACTCAAGAACAAAGAGTGGATGAAAGACTGCTATTTGTGGTTGTATCGTGGGGCATGGCAGGAGTGGGATATTGATCAAATTGAAATGGCTGTTCCATTAAGTCCGGATGAACTTATGCGCAAACGAAGAGCGGTGTTTAAGCATCAATCGCAGAAAGATAGTGCTGTATTCCCAGGTAACGACAAGCGAGAGTTTTGGGTTCGTGCGGAAGATCGCAATCATGCCACCGCTCAGGGCTACAATGAGTTAGGACTGGCAGAATATGAGGCGATGGAAGCATTTGTTCGTTATCATTTTTAGCATGAGCAAGCTTCACTTAGTGAGTTGGAATGTCAATGGCGTTCGAGCTATCATGAAGAAGGATTTTCTGACAAGTGTAAAGGCGATGAGCCCAGATATACTTTGCTTACAAGAAACGAAAGCAGCCAAAGAAGAAACGCTCTCAGCCTTAGAGTTACTTCCGGATTACCATGTTTTTGCTAACTCATCAAAGGCCAGAAAAGGGTATTCGGGAACAGCTATTCTAACGAAAGAGGAACCACTCTCTGTATCTTACGATATGGGGATTGACGAATTTGATCAAGAAGGCAGAGTGATTGCGGCTGAGTTCTCAACTTTTTTTCTGGTTACGGTTTACACACCCAACTCCGGATCGGAGCTAGCCCGATTGGATTTTCGTCAATCGTGGGATGATGCGTTTAGAGATTATTTGTTGTGGCTAAATAAAAGAAAGCCCGTCATCGCTTGTGGCGATTTTAATGTGGCTCATCAGCCCATTGATTTGTCGCGGCCCAAGGAAAACTATAACAAATCGGCAGGCTATACGCAGCAAGAGATTGATGGATTTAGCAAATTGTTAGAAGCTGGATTTGTGGATACGTTCCGCAACTTTTACCCAAATGAAGTAAAATTTTCTTACTGGAATCAGATTTTTAATGGGCGCGAAAAGAATATTGGATGGAGGATTGATCACTTTTTGACAAGCACTAAACTGCAAGATCGCCTGAAAGACGCGATGATCTACAATGAGTACTATGGATCTGATCATTGCCCGGTGGGCCTCCACATTGAAATGAAATAAATCGGCATACCTTTTTCACCCAAGTGGAATGGCCAAAAAGACACAATGGGTAACAGTTGGGAAACGAAAGATTGAACTTAGCAATCTCGACAAGATTTTATATCCCGAAGACCAGATTTCAAAAGCTGAAGTCATTGAGTACTACTTGAATATTGCGCCCACCTTACTCAGTCATGTAAAGGGCAGAGCACTCACCCTCATTCGATTTCCTGATGGTATTCATGGAGAAACATTTTACCAAAAAAATAGTCCGGAATGGGAACCTGATTGGGTGGAGTTCGAGCACCTGGGGAAAGAAGAAAAGAAGGATTACATTATTGCAACTGAGCCTGCTGCTCTTGTGTGGCTGGAAAACCTGGCCACGCTGGAATTGCATCAGTTGCATAGCCGAAAGCCTAATTTTAGTTGTCCCGACTACATGGTTTTTGATCTCGATCCTCCTGAAGGGTATCGATTTAGTGACGTGGTCGACATTGGATTGAAGATGAAAGCATTGATCGAAACTTTTGGGTATACACCCTTTGTGAAAACGACAGGAGGGAAGGGTATACACATCTGTTGTCCGATCCTACCTCTTCATGAGTTTGATTTGGTTTTTTCTGCTGCGAAACAAATTGCCCAACTTTTTGTGGATAACAATCCAAACACCACTCTTCACATCAAAAAAGATTCAAGAAAGGGCAGAGTGCTTATAGATATTTACAGAATCCGATCGGGGCAGAGCATTGTTTCGCCCTACAGCTTACGCGGACGACCAGGCGCACCAGTGTCGATGCCGGTTAGCTGGACCGAGTTGCAGCAACTGAAAGACCCAAAGGAATATACGCTGCGGAATGTGTTGGAGAAAGTCATTGCCAATGGTGATGCATGGGAGGGAATGGACGCATTTGCAGTTGGCCTTCACACAGAGTCAAAAAAAGTAACGGAGAAGGCGTCTTTGAAGTCATCAACAAAAAGAAAGACACCGGAGCAGTTGGCCAGCTATGAACAAAAACGTGACTTTGAAAAAACTCCAGAGCCCACCGCAAGGGTGGACACGGGTGATGGCAAAAACTTTGTGGTACACCGACATCATGCATCCCATTTGCACTATGATTTGCGTCTCGAACAAGATGGTGTATTGAAATCCTGGGCTGTGCCTAAAGGGCTGCCCCCTTATCCCGGAATAAAAAGATTAGCAGTGCAGACGGAGGATCATCCCATGGAGTACCTCACGTTCAACGGTACTATTCCAAAAGGTCAATATGGAGGGGGAGAAATGTGGATATATGCTTTGGGCAAATACCAGATTACGAAAGACAAAAAAGATGGATTTTATTTTAGATTAACAAGTAAAGAGTTGAGCGGAGAGTTCAGGATCTACAAGATAAAACCGAAAGAATGGCTACTGGAAAGAATAGATATTCCTCAGGTAAATTATTTGCGAGATTCGATAGAGCCAATGCTTTCTGGCATGGCCAAAGAGATTCCCAAAACGAACTATCTCTACGAAGTAAAATGGGATGGCATTCGGGCCATGATTTATCTTGATGAAGGGAACATCAAAATCTTGAGCCGCAACAAGCACGACATCACCAAGCAATTTCCTGAACTGCATAGCGCTGAAAAAGCACTAAGAGCAACCTGCGGACTATTTGATGCTGAGATCGTTTTTTTGGATAGTCAGGGCAAACCATCATTTGCCAATGTGATCAAGCGACTGAAGTGCAGTGGCGAATCGATGATACAACGGCTCTCGAAGTCGCACCCTGTTCATTGTTATGTTTTTGATTGCCTTTATTTAGATGGACGGTCACTGGTCAATGAACCCTTGTACAAACGAAAGGAATGGTTGTCCGATGCGATAAAATCCGGAGGCACCTATCGTATCAGCGAATCGGTGGAAGATGGCCAAGGGCTTCTTGACGCTGCTCGTGAGTTGGGACTCGAAGGCGTGATGGCGAAGGAGAAAAATAGTAAGTACTTCCCTGGCAAAAGAATGGATCAATGGCTGAAGGTCAAAATCCGAAACACACGCGAATGTGTGATCATTGGCTATAACCCGGGGAAAGGAGATAGAGCTGCTGCCTTTGGTGGTTTGCATCTGGCGGAATGGATAGACGGACGTTTAGTGTATAGGGGAAAAGTTGGTAGTGGATTTGATGAGCCTGCGATTCGTGAGATATTTAAACTACTAAAGACACTAGAAGAGACGAAAAAACCAATTGCCAACAAGGTGATGGACGAGAAGGCTAGTAAGTGGGTCCAACCTGTGTTAGTTGCCGAAATCAGTTTTGCTTCGCTCACTCCCGATGAACAGTTTAGAGAGCCAGTGTTTGTTCGCCTTCGCCCAGATCTGTCAATGTAAAAAGCCTTACTTTTGTATATAAACCTAATCTATGGCTGCGGACGCTTCGCTCTATCTTAAGA
>JABFSY010000183.1 GCA_013140395.1 Cyclobacteriaceae bacterium | reverse complement strand
GCAGTGTGGAACTGATCAAGCCTCCAATGATCACGAGCGCTAATGGCGAATACAGTGGATTCCCTTCAATCGCCAATGGAATCAAACCGCCAATAGCAGTAAGAGAAGTTAACACAATTGGCACAAAACGAATCTCTCCAGCTTTTTCGATCGCTTCATTTAGTTCAACGCCACGTTCGCGCAGCTGATGTGTAAAATCGACCAGTAGTATAGAATTCTTTACTTCAATTCCGGCAAGGGCAATTAAACCTACCACCGCTACAAACGACAACGGATTTCCGGTTAAGAATAGCATGAATATCGCGCCAATTATTCCAAGTGGAATCACTGACAACACAATAAGTGTACTTTTGAAATTCCCAAACTCTAAAACAAGAACGGCAATAAAACCAAAAATGGTTATCAATATAATTGTACCAAGGCCGCCAAAAGACTCTTGTTTATTTTCCACTTCACCGGCAGCTACATATCGATACCCTTTTGGAAAGGAAAACAAATCCAATTTTTTGATTACTTCTTTGGTTACATTTTCATAGAGAAATCCACTCTTGACAAAAGAGGTAACAGTGGCATAACGTGCCTTATCATAGTGACGAATCAAGTTGGGTGACGTTTCAAACTCGATACTAGCTACCTGCCGCAAAGGAATAGCTTGACCTGTAATGGAATTGACTTGAATTTTGTTAAACACATCATATGTAGCGTACTGTTCTTTCGGCAGCGTTACGTTGATGTTGATTTCGTCCGCCCCTTCACTCGGTGTAAACTTCGCTACGTTAAGACCAGCCACTCCCAAGCGAATGGTTCTATCAATATCAGCAATTGCTATTCCCAACTGACCCGCTTTCTCTTTATTAATCTTCACATGTAGATCAGTCTGCTGGTTGGCCAAAGGATTGTTGACATAGATAGTACCCTCGGTCTGTTTGATCAACTCCTCTACTCTCATTGAAATGCTTCTCAGCGAATCCAAATTTTCTCCAAATATTCGGATTGCAATGGGGGCTTCGAGCGGTGGTCCTTGCTCAAAGTCTTTGACCTCAATCTTGGCATTGGGATAACTGACAAACTTTGCCCTTAGTTTATCGATAAGTCGTGTTTTTTCGTCAGGAGATAAATCATTCAATTGAACAAGGAATTGAGCAAAATTACTTGTCTCACTCCGTGCTATAACGTTGTAATAAATGCGCGGATTCCCTTTTCCAACGTTGGTTGTGTAGTATGTGACTTCGGGTTCCCTTTTTAATTCGCTCTCCACATAACGAGCTACTTTGTCGGTCTCAAAAATGCTCGTGCTATTAGAAGTCTCGATATTGATCAAGAACTGTGGTTTCTCAGACTTTGGAAACAAACTAAAACCAACCAACGGGAAAAGAGCTAAACTACCCACAAACAATACGACTGTAATGGCTAGTGTAGCCCACGTATGACGCAGTGACCAGTGTAGCAGGCGGGTGTACGTTCCACTGATGCCCTTCTTCAACGCACGCAAAAATATATTCCCTTCCTTTGTAGTGTGTGTCTTCAACAATCGGCTGGCTAAAAATGGTACTATCGTGAGCGATACGAACAACGAGGCGACAATAGTAAGAATCACTGCTATTGGAAGGCTTCGAATAAAATCACCTGCTGTTTCCGGTAAAAAAAGTAGCGGTAAGAAAGCGAGAATCAATGTGGCTGTACAACCTAATACAGCCAAACCAATTTGCTTAGTGGCTTCGATGGATGCCTCGCGTTTTGTCTTCCCGGCACGTAGGTAACGCTCGATGTTTTCAATAACGACAATCGAATCATCCACCAGAATCCCAAGCGCCACAATCAAGCCGACAATACTCAATTGATTGATCGTGAATCCAAACAAATCGAGCAAGAAAAGTCCTGTAAAAATGGAAAGGGGAATAGAGATCATCACCACGATGGCTGCTCGGGTACCTAATGGTAACAACGTGATGGAAACTAAAAGAATCGCAATGATGAAGTCTTTGCCAAAGCGTTTCAGTCGCTTCTCCACACTTTTTGCCTGGTCAAAATTCTTTACCATTTTGATATGACTGGGCAAACTCTTTTCAAATTGCTCCAGAATGGGCGTCACTTTTTCATCAACAACAAAAATATTCTGGCCGTCCTTTTGGCTGGCGGTGAGCAATACAGCCCGGTGGCCATTCAATCGGGTAATATGAGTTTCTGTGCGATACGAACTCTCTACGTTGGCAATGTCTTTTAAGTAAACAATTTTTCCGTTGACGGAATACACTACTGTATTCTTGATTTCGTCCAGGTCTTTGTAATCACCACTGGTCTTCACGTTGAAGGTACGGGTATTCATCAAAATGCGTCCTCCGGGAATGTTCACATTCTCGCTCTGCAATGCACCGAGTACGGCATTGACAGGTATACGATTCTGCGCCATCTTCTCAATATTCAAATCCACACGCACTTCTTGCTCCGGATATCCGAAAGTCTCGATTCGCTTCAGGTTCTTTACTTTTTCTAACTGGTCTTCCAAAGACTCAACTTGCACCTCCAGTTCGCGAAAAGAAGCGGTTTCTGAGATCAAAGCCAGCTGCAAAATATTTACATCGGTAGAAGAAAACCGCTGAATAGTAATCGAGTAAATATCCTGTGGCAACTCAGCACGTAATGCATTGACCTCTCGAACAATCTCCTGGTATTTCTCCTCTATGCTTGATTCATGTTTATAGTCAACACGAAAAACTGCGAGTCCGTCATTCACGTTAGCCGTAACACGCTTTATATCTTCTAACTCATTTACTCTTTTCTCAACCGGATCGACCACGAGTTTTTCCATGTCCACCGGACTTGTGCCTGGATAGACAATCACTACCGCGAAACTGGGTGACTCTGTTTCCGGATCTTCGGCTCGTGGCATATTCAATAGGGCATTCAAACCCATCGCCAATAACAGCGCGAAAATGATTAGTGTGAATTGATAATTCTTAACCGAAAATTCTGCGATCCGCATGACTACTTATTTTTGGGTGATGGTAATAACCGAATTCTCTGTGAGGAAAGCTGACCCTGACGTGATTACTTCCTGCACATTTTCAAGTCCGCCCGATATGAACGCCTGTTTTCCATGCAAGTACGCTACTTGAACAGGAATCTTATTCACAGCTGTTTTGCTACTCCCAACTACAAATACATATGCATTTTTTCCAGACCCTTCCAGCAGTGCTTCAATCGGGATACTTTTCAATTTCAATTTTACTGAAGGCAGAATTTCAACTCGGGCAAAAAGACCTGTAGCGAGTTTGTATTTACCGGGACGAATTTTTACTTCAGCCTGATAAAGTCCACTTAGAGCATCTGCTCCTTCATTCACCGTTTGCACTTCTGCATCAAGCGCCACATCTGGGTATGCATCAACCGAAATTTTTGCACGATCTCCTGATCTTACTCGCACCCAGTCAACATCAGGCAAACCAATTTTTACGATCCATTCATCTTGTGCCGATGAATTGACAATTAATACGGGCGCCCCTGGTGAAGCTAATTCACCCTCGCTTAAAAACTTGCGGATCACTTTCCCTGAATTAGTTGCACGGATCGTGGAATACAGTCGGTTGAAAGAAGCTATTCGATAGCTCTCGTCCGCCACCTGCGCTGCTGTTTGTAAATTCTGGATCTGTTCAAGTGTCGCTGCTGAATCTTTGAAAAGTCTTTGTCCTCGTTCCAAATCGCGCTTGGTTTTATCGAGGCTGTTCTTGGCTTGCGATACTTGGGCATCAATTTCCGTCAAATCCAAAGAAGCAAGCAATTGACCTTTGGTAACAGATTGACCTTCTTTAACCAATATATCCTTGATTACACCACCTACCTTAAATGACAACCGAGATTCTGTTTCAGTCGCGATCAGCCCAGAACTAACAACAGGTAAGCTATGCTCCATCTCCCGAACTGCAACCAAATTCACCGCTATGGAAGATTCGTCCAGCGAGGATGATGGGTTGTCTTTTTTCTGTTCCTTTTTACAGGAACCAAGAATGACGGTAGCCAAAAGAAATAAAGGAAGAACGCTAACTGCTTGTCTCATAAAATAATTATCTAATCGTTTTTACTATTTACCAGGTTGAATATGGGTGAGAATGTCACGAACCGTTGCCGTTGAACTAATTGAGTTCAGGTGTACGTGGTATTTATTTTCTAAATGATAAAGCAAAGCGTTCCACTCAAAAGAAGAGAGTCCGGCAGAAGTGGTTATTACCTGATCCAATTGAAGATGCCGCACAGGTATTAACAGCTCTTTTCGAAGAATATGTTCAACAGTCGCTACAGTAGTTCGCATGGGGCTAACCATTTATAAATTGGAAATTACCTTTTGTAAGGCTGCTTCCTTGCGCATCAGCTCAAAGTGGTTAATGGATTGAGTAAGCTGCGCTGTGGTTAGCTTGTTTTGTGCATCAAGGTATTCTAGCAAAATCGCCTGACCTTCTTTGTACTTAGCTTGAATAATTTGAAACGAGCGCTCAGAGCTTCGCCTGCCGTTTTGTGAGGCAATCAATGTCTGTTGAGCTGTCTCCCACTCATAGTAAGTTTGCGCCACTTGTAGTTCAATCTGCTTTTTTAATTGTGTTAGTTTATTTTCCAGAACCTGGTTGTCTATTCTTGCTTGCTGGATTTTCGTTTTCCTTTCACCTCCTTTAAAGAGATCCCAACTCAATCCAAACTGAACCAGATAAAATTGCTGAGGCGAATCAAACTTATATTGAAATCCCTGATATCCTATATCGCCAACTGCGTTTAATTTCGGCCAATAGGCACTGCCCTTTTGGAGATGCAACAACTGCTCGTTGGCACGTAGGCCACCTTCTACTTGCTTTAGCTCCTGACGGTTTTGAAGAGCCTGCGAAGTCATGTCTTGAATGGATACATTCTGTATCGTGCCCGACATGATGACAGAATCCTTTTCGATACTTGCTGATAACTCACGGTTCAGCAAAAAGTTAAAATAGGACTTTGCTACCTGGTTGTTTTTTCGGGCTTCTGCCAACTGGTACTCAGACTTACTCAACTCAAACTCTGCATTCAGCTCTACATCCTTTGTAGCTTTTGCATTGTCCACCAACCGTTGGTTTAATCGATAGAGCTCCGTTAGTAGCGCTTTCGTTTTTGTCAAAATGCCAATCACTTCTTCCGTCTGTAGGTACTGGTAGTAAGAGGAAATAATTGAAAATTTTAGCTCATTCTCATAGGCTTCTTTTTGTGCTTGTTGTACTGTAATTAGTTCCTTTTGTGCTTTGTAAGCAAAATAGATGTCGGGGTTAAAAAGAGGCTGAATTACTCGCAGTTTTGTTTCGTGAAAATTGTTTGGTAAAAATTGTTCGTTCACATTGGCTATCTGAGGAAATGAGCTGGAGTTAGTAAGTTGGTTAAGTGTTGAATAAACCGGATTCAGCAGGTCGCCAACCGGAAACTGAATTTTTCGCCCACCACCTGCCAGTGTATAGTTGCCCACCGCAGAAACCTGGGGAAAAAATAGTGAGTTAGATAAATGCAAATTCTGAACACTTCGTTCGTAGTTGAGCTGTTCCTGCTGTAGCTGTAGATTACTCTTAAGCCCTTCTTGAATATAGTTTTCTAAAACCCGTGATTGTGAAAAGCTATTCTCAGCAAGCGAGATTGTGACCAGAAATGATATCAGTAAAAATTTAGCATTCATGACTTATTCGTTTAGCGCAATTCCTTTTTTTAATTCTTATGCTTTCAATCGCTCCATCACCGTTTGAAAAGTTTGGTAGGTAGACGCCATCACAGCATCTACGACTAATTTTTTATCTCTGGCCTCTTTTACGTGAGCAATGTGATTGCTGATTCCCAACGAACAAAGGCCGTGTATAAAACTCCAAATCATCATCGAAAGATTTTGCGTATCCAAGCCCTTGAAATGACCTGACTGTTGACATTGAGAGACGGTTTGAAACAAGACTTCAAATGCGCGGTCTCCTTCTTTCCATTCTTCGTCTAAACAATTTGACACATATTCCATTGGCTCCGTGCGCACAAAAAGTAGTTCATACACTCCGGGATTGGTGGTAGCAAACTTGATATAAGCATTACCCATTTCAATCAGGCGCTCAAAGGGATCAGTAAATTTTACAAGTGGCTCGAAATGCCGAACAAGAAGTCGAAAGCCATCCTGATGGAGGGCGTGGACAATTTCATTTTTGTCTTTGAAATAGAGATAGATGGTGGCAGGACTGTACTCAATGGCCTCCGCAATATTGCGAATGCTGATCTGATCAAACCCCCTGGCCAGGAAAAGATGTTGTGCAGATTGAAGGATTTTGTCCCTCATTTCTACCTTATCTCGCTCTTTTCTTTCTTTTACGCCCATATAATCGACTTATACGGGCAAAATTACTAAACGGTGTTCATTTTTAGATCAATGTTTATTAAAAAATCATAAGTATTTGATAAACAAGGACAAAAAAATAAATTTTGCCCTATGGAACTGAAAAAAGGGGCCTGATTTCGAACTAGATTTCGCTACTTCACTGGCTCCCGATGCCCCACCCACGTAAATCGTTTGGTCACATATTCGGGATTCGTAAATGAAGCATTACCGGATGGGTTTCCGCCTGTTACGTGAAAATCAGAGAAGGCGGCATTTTGATTCATGTAGATTCCACCCACCAAATTAAACGATACAGGCGTAGCAGCGAGCGACATTTCATCTGCAATTTTCTCACGTACTGTTGCGTCAGTCGTATAGGCACCACACGAGATGGCTCCATGCTTTTGTGCCATTTCTTTCGCTAACGCAATTGACTCATCCGTATTTTTAGTTTTGATCAAAAGTGCAATCGGTCCGAACAATTCTTTGCTGAAAATTTCCTTCTTACTTCCATCTACCTCTATCACCACAGGTGTCGCAACTCTCGCATTTTTAAATTGCGAGTTCTCAAAACTTCGAGATTTCAACCACACCTTTCCTCCTATTTTTTCCGCATCAACTACACGTACACTTGTATTCTTATTTTGCACAGCGCCCAGCACGAAAGGACCTGCTTTCGGGTTGTCAACCAATCCATTTACGTTAGCAACAAACTTTTCGGCAAACTCGTCAAATGAAATCGCACCTGTCGAAGTTTTAATACCGTTGGCCGGAATGTAAAAATTTTGGGGAGCCGTACACATTTGCCCGCTGTATAGATTAACAGAAAACGCCAGATTGGCTGCTACTTTATCTGCGTCTTCGACTGAATCTAGAATTACCGAATTCACACCTGTCTTCTCTGTAAAAACAGTTTTTCCTGGCAGTGCCTCTAAATAAGAACCAAACGCAGAGTTGCCTGTGAAGTCAATCAATTTTACTTCCGAATGTTCGGCCAACTCCTTGGTG
>JABFSY010000285.1 GCA_013140395.1 Cyclobacteriaceae bacterium | reverse complement strand
CATGACTTTTGTCGCCTTCGTGGAAATGGCCGCGTATATGTTTGTGGTCGTGTGGAGGCGTTAATGGCTTTTTGTTTTCTGTACGTACTTCCTCAGCACCAATATACATCGGCACGTCTATCACTTGGGCGCGTGCTTCTTCGAGCGCCTTTTTCAAGGCTGCTCGTTCCTTGCTGCCGGGTGCATATGACAATACGGGTTCGTTTTTTGGTGCGGGGATGTGAAAAAATCCAGTAGACATATTGAGTTGAGATTTGAGATGTTAAGAGTTGAAATCAAAAAACAAAGTTACTAAATAAGCTAACGATTATAGAATGTGCTTCAGTTCAATAAGGCTCTCGATTTCGTGCGTTAATTGTTCTCCGTGGGCAATTTTTTCAGGATTGAAATAAATCGTATCGATGAAAGCATTTTTGGCTCCGCCCATGTCGGTGGCCAAATTATCGCCAATCATCACTACTTCGCTTGCCAGCAAGTTGTTTGTGGTCAGCGCATAGTCGAAGATTTCCTTGGAAGGTTTTTTATGGCCTGCCTTTTCAGAAGTGACGACACTTTGAAAATATTTTTCGATACCCGCGGAGGCCATTTTTGTGCTTTGAATTTCGCTAAATCCATTGGTGATGATGTGCATAGGGTAGACCGGGTGTAAGTGATCTAAAACTTCTTTTGCATGGGGCAGCAGATTTCCTTTCTTGGGAGACTGATTGATGTAGTCAGTCGAGAATTGAAGACTTAAATCATAAGCCTCCACATCAAATTCCTGGAAAACGCGATGAAACCGCTGCAGGCGAATCACCTCCTGCTTTATTTTGCCGTTGTCGTAGAGATGCCACAAGCCGGTATTGATTTTTTTAAAGGCCGCAACAAACGCGTGTTTTTCAATCCCTTTTCGTTCTAGTTGATAGGCCGTGTGCAATTCGAGTAATGCCTCACGTGAGTTGGTTTCAAAATCCCAAAGAGTGTGATCTAGATCGAAGAAAATGCTTTTATATTTTTTCATTGGAAATTAGACGTGAGATGTAAGACGCTAGACATGAGACCTTGAGACGCGACATGGGAACTCCTTTGCTTCAAAAGGTAAGAGGTTTGATGCTTAGTTTGTTAAGGGAAAGTTCGCGATTGCTGTACATGGTTTTAAAGACTGACTGGTCTTGTTGCATGACGGGGTCGCGGCTCACGAATTGCAGAATTTGCTTCACGAGATCAAATACTTCGTCTTTGATTTGATAAAAAGCCCATTGATTTATTTTTCGAGAGGTGAGGATGCCTGAATTTTTCAAATACAGCAAGTGGCGCGAGGTTTTTGTTTGAGTAAACTCCAGGATTCGCTCGAGATCAGTTATGCACATTTCGCCATTCGTCAAAATAAGATTAAGAATGCGCAGTCTTGATGTGTCCGAGCTTGCCAGAAAAATTTGAGCACCTAATTCAATGTTAAACTGTTTTAACCTCATTGGATGCAAAAATACAGACAATATGTTTGCGGGTAATAAAACTTTTAGTTGTTGCTTAGACTCATTGAGTTGCGGCCGATTTTATCGAGATACAACGAGATATGTTGCGTGATAAGAAGCTATAAAAAGGTGTACACAATAACATTTGAAATGCTACCTTTACGCAGTTATATGAGGGGTTTAATCACTTTTTTAATCGTGTTAGCGGTGCTTTTGTCTTGCAGTTCCGCTTTTTCACAAACCAAACGTAGGATCATACAGCTTTCAGGATTCGTAACCGACTCGTCATCAGCTGTTTTGCCGGGAGTGCACGTGTATGTGCCAAAAGCCGGAAGGGGTACGCCAACTACATCTGCTGGTTTTTTTACGTTGCCAGTTTTAGTAGGAGATAGCATTGTTTTTAGTGCCGTAGGATACAAACGGGCACATTATATCGTGCCTGACCAACCAAAGGATTCCTGGTCAATTTTTGTGGAACTAGCCACCGATATGACGTTTTTGAAAGGTGTAGTAATTACCGATCTTCCGACCGAAGAGTTGTTTAAAGAAGCTGTTCTGGCCATGAATATTCCAATGGAGAATGGCCTTGATGCGCGCGCACTCAATTCAGAAATGATTGCCCTTATGGCTCGGACTACCCCAATGGATGGCATGGGCAACTACCGAAATTATATTGACCAATGGGCAAGTTCACCGGGCAATCAATTTAGGCCTCAGTTTAATCCGTTCCTGGATCCGTTGAAGTGGGCTAGGTTTATACGAGATCTGAAGAAAAAGAAGAATAAATAGCCACGGATATATCTCCTTTTTTTAAGTTGAATTTTGCTATTATTGCGACTCTTTTTGTGGGTGTTTCCAATTTGAGACATTATTTTCGAGGTGTAGCGCAGCCCGGTTAGCGCATCACGTTAGGGACGTGGAGGCCGGAGGTTCGAATCCTCTCACCTCGACAAAAAGAGTAGGCAGCCGATAGGTTGCCTTTTCTTTTTTTTCAAGATACATAGGCACAATAAACAGATGCGATTCAGTCTGATTTTCCTATTGCTCTTTTTGTCTAGTCAAAGTGTTGCTCAAACAACCCTCCGGCAGGCGCAAAGCCGTATGGAAAAGGGTAAGTGGACGGAAGCAAAAGAGTTATTGAAAAAGGCCGCCAAGAAAGAGGGCGTCAGCATTGAGCTGAGCTTTGTACGGGCCCAATGGTTTTTTAGTAAATCCAATCCAGGCTACCAGGTAGACTCTGCGTATCGTTATTGTCAACAGGCCATTCAACAGCTACAGCAAGTCGAAGGAAATTCAAAGGATCGTGGTTTACGACTAGGGCTGGATAGTACACAGCTTTTTTTGTATCGAGAGAAAATAGACAGTACTGCGTTTGCTGACACAAAGGAAGTGAATACTGAAAACGCTTACGAATCATTCATTCAGCGATTTCCAGCTTCTAGACATCGTTCTTCAGCCGTTGAGTTAAAGGATGAAGTCAGCTTTTTAGAAGCGCTTAAAATAAACACTTACGAAAGCTTTGAACAATATGCCAGGCTACATCCTACATCACATCGTGTTAACGAGGCCAAAGTGAAATACGAAAAGCTATTGTTCGATTCAAAAACAAAAGACCGGAAATTTAGAAGCTTTGTTTCGTTCGTTCGCGATTTTCCAAATAGCCCTTACCGAGAACTGGCAGATCGGCAAATTTTTGAAGTCGCAACAGCCCGGGGCGATACGTCTGCTTTCCTCCAGTTCATTCGTGACTATCCAACTAACAAGTGGAAGACGACTGCCATTGATTGGCTGTTCCATTTTTATGCTGATTACGAAAGAAGTGTTCCAAAGTCACTCTTAAATGACTCACTCCGAAAAGTGATTCGACTAAACGAAAGTTATTGGGTGCCGATTCTCGACAATGGCAAGTTTGGGTTTATCAATTCATCGGGAGAAACTGCACTAGCGCCTCGGTTTGAAACCATTGAAGAGCGCTATTTGTGCGGAAGTATTTTAGATGACGTTTTATTAACCAACGAAGGTTTGATCAGTCGCGATGGGAGGCGGATTTTTCAGCGCAGTTCCATTCAACAATCATTGGGCTATGGGTTTTACAAAATTGGCGATAGTACCTGTGTTAAAGTGATTCATAAATCAGGCCGGGGTGTGATCAAAGAATGTTTGCAGGAAGTCAAAATGTTGGGTAGTCGCTTTTTGGCAATAAAGCAAAAGGGGCGGTGGAAGTTGGTAACACTAACGGGCCGGCCCTTGTTAGGAGAGAGTTCGTGGGACGGTATCGATTTGGTGGAGGGCGTATTCGTTCTTTCTCGTTTAGGTAAAAAAATTGTCATGAGCCTTCCTGCGATTGCTTCAACAGCAGATGGTAATCTTGTTTCTGAAGAATTGGTGTTTGACGATGTGAGTAGGGTAGGTGTTGATCGTCTGCTTGTTCGAAATGGTTCACTCGAAGGATTAATCAACTCGAAGCTGGAGTTTATTGTGCCCCTTGGGCGACAGACACTTAGTGTAAAACCGTTTGGATTGATTAGAAAGGTAGACGATCAGTATTCGGTAGCGGATCTAGCAAAGGAACTGGAAGGTAAATGGTGGGACAAGATAAGTCTCTCTAAACAATGGCTGCTATTAAAACGCGGAGTGTCGCAACAGTTGTTTGATTTGAACACTAAAAGAATCATCGGAACCTCAGACAGTTGCTGGTTTGTTGGAGGATTGGCCTTCGCTAAGCAGAAGGATTCGGTTAGGGTCTACTTCAACTCGTATCGGGCACTTACTTTTTCAAAAGAGAATCGACTTCATTTCATTAAATCACGAGATTCGGTGCGTTACTTCTATACCGAAGGGAAGCTTAAAAGAACGGTGTACGATATCCTTAGTGGACAGCGCCTCTTCACGCATGAGTTCGAGAACATCGAGTCGTTCGGTGAACAACTATTTTTAATTTCCTGGAAAGGAAAAAAAGGCCTGATTTCTAAAACCGGAAAATTGGCACTGTCCCTAGAGTATGAAGCAATCGTGCAGCTGAAAGATGACTATTGGTCTGTTTATAAAGACAAGAAATTTGGTTTGTTTGATTGGAAACGAAAAAGACTTTTGAAACCTATATACAGCAGAAACATCGGTATGTTGAATAACGATGTCTTGATTGTCTATAAAGACGAGCACTTTGGATTAACGAGTTGGAATGGCAAAGCACTCACCGCGTTTGAGTTTGACGAAATACAGCCGTGGATGGGCGACTTAGTTTGGTATAAGCAGAATGGGGAGTGGAGTTTGAAGAATCTTCGATCCGGCAGGGTAGAAGTAGACCACATAAAGGAGTTCGAGGTTGTTTCAAACGCACCTACGGAAAAGAGTATGCTTATAAGGCGGGAAAACCTTTATGGGATCATTAGTACTAAAAAAGGTATCGTCATCCCCACCTCGTTTAACAGTATCAATAATGTGGGAACAGACGACCATCCACTCTATTTTACAGTGAAGGAAGTAAAGGAAGCGCAAATATATGTGGTGATTTATTACGACCAGTCGGGCAAGCGAATACGCAAGCAGGTGTATGAAGAGCCTGACTTTGAAAAAATTGTATGTGAAGACTAACAAACTATACTTTGATAACATTGACCTGCAAACTTTTTTGAGGTTTTGGATTAACTTGGTGCGGTTAGTGACTTGAATTAGCGATGGGTGTTTCATTAATTAGAATTAAGCAGTATGAAAAAAATTCTTTTTTTAGTTTTTATCTCTGGCTCACTATTGAGCTATTCGCAAGAGGCCAAGCCGAAACTGGTCGTAGGTATTGTTGTTGATCAAATGCGTCAGGAATATTTGTATCGTTTTGAAAGCAAGTTTGGCGAAGGTGGTTTTAAGCGTTTGGTGGGAAAGGGATTTATGCTCACTAATGCTCATTATAATTATGTTCCTACCTATACCGGCCCTGGTCATGCGTCTGTTTATTCCGGAGCAACACCTTCAGTCCATGGCATTATCGGAAATGATTGGTGGGATAAGGGAATGAAGAAATCTGTGAATTGCGTAGAAGATGATCGACACAAGCCTGTGGGCAACCCGGAAGGAAATGGCGATGTGTCGCCATGGCGAATGTTATCATCGACTATTACGGATGAGTTGAAAATAGGCACTCAGAAGAAATCCAAAGTCATTGGTATCTCAGTAAAAGATAGAGGAGCGGTATTGCCTGCTGGCCATTTGGCTGATGGTGCGTATTGGTATGATGGCAAATCCGGCAAGTTTATTACTAGTACTTATTATAAGAATACACTGCCGCAATGGGTCGAAACATTTAACGGATTGAAGTTGGCTGATTCCTATCTCAATCAAACATGGAATACCGTATTGCCGATCACGCAGTATACTGAAAGCAGCCAAGATGAATCACCCTATGAAAGAAAATTGCAAGGCAAGGAAAAACCGGTTTTCCCTTACAACTTAAAGGAGCTAAGAAAAACAAATGGTGATTTCGACTTGTTGGCGGCTACACCGTTTGGAGATGATTTACTGACCGAGTTTGCAAAGGCAAGTATTGCCGGTGAGCAAATGGGCAAAGATTTGGATACCGATTTTCTGGCCATCTCTTTTTCTTGTCCTGACATTGTGGGGCATGCCATGGGGCCAAACTCAATCGAGATACAAGACACTTATATAAGGTTGGATAAAAACATAGAAGACTTGTTGAAAACCCTTGATAAAGAAGTGGGTGAAAATAATTATGTGGTTTTCCTCACGGCAGATCATGCAGTGGCTGAGGTGCCGCAGTACTTAAAAGATAATCGGATTCCCGCTGGAAATTTTGCGGTGTCATCTCTGGAAGGCAACCTGAATGATTTTTTACTAAAATATTTTCCCGGGAAAAAGATCATCGAAAAAATAAGCAACGATCAGATTTTTCTGAACCAGGATTTGTTTGCGGGTGACCCCAAAAGTGCTGGCATAGATTTGTTAATTGCCACTGAACTTATCGGTAACTACCTTCAATCTGTTGAAGGCATAGCGCAAGTTTTTTCAAAAACGGTTCTGAAGCAAGGAGCCTATAATGAAACAGGAATCAAAGGGATGATGGTGCGCGGATACAATTTTAAACGAAGTGGTGATATTGCTTATCAACTGGAGCCTAATTGGATTAGTGGTGGAGGAGCCCAAGGTACCACACACGGTTCGGCTTATAGCTATGATACACACGTACCCATTTTATTTTATGGCAAAGGGATCAGGCAAGGACGCTCATCCGTCTACCATCCTATTACCGATATCGCGCCAACTTTGTCGGTGTTGCTAAAGATCAAATTCCCCAGTGGGTGCACAGGGCAGCCGATTAGTGAAATACTCGACTAAAGAATTCAAAATTCAAGGTTCAAAATTGATAAAGATAAAAATTTTGAATCTTGATTTTTGAACGTTGAATTTGTTACCCAAACACGCCAAACATGTTCAAGATCACCATCCCAATAATAATCGGGCAAACAAAACGAATCATAAATAGCCAGATTTTGTAAGGGGCTATTCCGAAAATACGGCCTGTTTTAAAAGAGGGCATGCCTTGTTCTATTTCATCTACCAACAATTCAGTTTTTATGAACCATCCGGTGAATAAGCATGTAGACATCACCACCATCATCATTAACAGACTACCAAATAAATAATCGAAGATGTCCATAAAGCTGGTCTTGATCACTCCAAGAAAATTCACTTGCATGATGGATAGACTTTCTACTGCTCCTGTCGAAAGAGCTGAGGGAATTCCAAAAACAAATGCAGCGATGGAAACGGTCCAGGCGGCTTTTTTTCGGCTCCATTTTTTCTGATCCATGTAAAAAGCCGATGGAGCCTCCAACATTGAAATGGTGGACGTAATGGCCGCAAAGAAAAGCAACAGAAAAAACAATGCTCCAGCAATATTACCAAGTGGCATCTGTTGGAATACATTTGACAATAC
>JABFSY010000331.1 GCA_013140395.1 Cyclobacteriaceae bacterium | reverse complement strand
ATGCATCCCGATGCAGCGAGTACCTATCGCATGGGTTACAAGGTTCAATTTACAAATGGAAACACATAAGCCGCGCCTTATACACCAGCCGGTTGTGACAACTATATTTTAGCTAACTATGGAGGAATCAAAGGCATTACCAGTTATGCTTCGTGGGGGATGCCAACCAGTATCAATTACACTGCAAAAGAGAGAATCATCCTTACCGAGGATATTATTTGGGCGGAATCGTCTATCACTGATTTGATCTATAGCCCAATAGTAAAAGGCGCGGCAAAGCAACCACTTAAAGAAATCAACTCACTTATCCTCACAGAATCATCTGCTAAAGAGTTATTTGGTAGCGAAGACCCTATCAATAAAACAGTCACCGTTTCGCATCAGGCAACCAACGGAGAAAATGTGGAGATGATTGTAACGGCAGTCATGAAAGATTTGCCATCCAATTCACATGTGAACCCGAAGTACATCGCGAATATTTTAGCACTTAAGCCCTACATCAAAGACCTCGAGAATTTATTAGGCACAGCCATGGGCGATGGGAACAATGGTTTTTGGACTCAGTCATATTTTGTGTGTGAGGATCCGAACAAAATTCCGTTGATCAAGGCAGACCTTCAAAAGCGCGCAAATGAACTTATCGCAAAAAATAAATGGGATATCAAATTCACACCCGTCATCCGGAAGATTACGGATATTCATTTTGACAAAGAGATGGATTGGACCATTGATCATAAAACAGCTGATATCAATTACATGTATGTGTTCATCACGATCGCGTTGTTGATTCTAGTTGTTGCGTGCATTAACTACATTAATCTCTCAACAGCTAAATCGGCTAGTAGAGCGCGTGAGATTGGGTTGCGAAAAACGTTTGGAGGAATCAGACCTCAATTGTTTTTTCAATTTATGATGGAGTCTTTCGTGCTCGTATTGATTTCAGGAGTAATTGCTGTTTTGTTAGTTATCTTTTTTACCCCACAGTTCAATCAGCTTACGGGAAAGACATTTACACTTTCACATGTACTCAATGGTTCGATGCTTCTGATCATTTTTGGAGTGATTGTGTTTGTAACTCTTTTGGCAGGTAGTTATCCAGCACTATTTGTATCGGGGTTTCAACCGGCTTCAGTACTAAAAGGAAAGTTTGCCTTTGGCAAAGGCTCGACTATTTTCCGCCAGTTTTTAACGACACTACAATTTGTTGTGGCCGTTACCTTGTTGACGGGCACAGTTATTATCGTTCGGCAGATGGATTTGTTGAAGAATTCTAAACTGAATGAAGCCGGAAAACAAATTGTGTCTATTCGCTATGGTGGATTTAATGGAGGTGCAACTGACCAGCAATATTTAACGTTCAAAAATCAATTGCTGTCCGATCCTCAAATTCAAGACGTCACCCTAGCCAACCATCTACCAAGACTAGATTTTTTCGGGCCGATTGGGATGCAAATGCAATTTCCTGAAATCAATGAAGACAAGCATGAATGGTTTCAATTGAATGGCGATTTTGATTTTCCGAAAACCTTTGGATTGAAAGTCATTGCAGGACGAGATTTTGATTCAAAAAATTTGGCCGACTCAATGGCGGTGCTACTCAATGAGTCAGCTTTAAAAGTCTTAAAACTAACTCCTCAAGAGGCAGTTGGCAAAACCATTGTTCGTCCCGATTATGTGATGGGCTACCAAGCACCGGATACTACTAAAGCACCTATTACCGGAGTTGTAATTGGGGTAGTAGAAGACTTCCCCTATCAATCCATGAGAAAGAAAATTGAGCCGCTAGCGATTTCGCCCAAGCCTCACTCCTTTGATCGGATCATTCACGTTCGTTTGCCTGCAGGCAAAATGCAAGAAAAAATTGCATTCATGGAGAAGACATGGAAAAGCAATTTTCCACAATATGGTTTTGATTATTGGTTTGTAGATGAAGAGTTTGGCCGCATGTACGAGAACGAAACAAAAGTGGCAAACCTGACAGAGAAATTTTCATGGTTGGCAATTCTTATCACCTGTGTGGGATTGTATGGCTTAGCTTCCTTCATGTCAGAACAACGCACCAAAGAGATTGGTATTCGTAAAAGTATGGGAGCAAGTAGTCTCCAAATTTTATTCCTGTTGCTTTCTGTCTTTGCTAAGCTGTTGTTGATCGCCTGTGTGATCGCTATACCTGTAGCCTATTATCTATCAAGTCAATGGTTATCCAGTTTTGTCTACAAAACCAGTTTGTCGGTGTGGGTTTTTAGTGGAGCAGTAGGACTCATCATACTGATCACCTTGATTACGGTTGGCTATGAATCGTTGAAAGCTTCGCTTTCCAATCCGGTAAAGTCATTGAGACATGATGGCTAGAATAAACTCAACATGCCCCCTTTTCTAAACTTAGTCAAATCATAAACAGGCATTGACTTTCCGGTAAAGTATTTTTTCTTGGACGAGCGAAATAGTTGATGGATAGCATCAGCAATATTTCCTTCGCCTCGCATCCGTCTTCCAAATTGCGAATCATTGACATTGCCATCATGTAGCGAACAGATTTGGTTCCATACTTTGTCAAATCGATCGGGGAAGTTTTTCCGTAGCCAGTCTTCAAAGAGCACACCGATCGATCCATTTAATCGCACGATGGTCATGCCCGCATTTAAGGCCCCATTTTCTGATGCCGCTTTTAAGATAGCCGGGATTTCGTGATGGTTGAGTCCGGGAATTATGGGAGCATTCATGATACCAACAGGAACATTCGCCTTGGCTAGCGCCTCAACCGTTTTTAGTCTCTTGATACTACTTGCTGTGCGTGGCTCCAGCGTTCTTCGTAACTCTTCATCTAGGGTCGTAATAGAGATATAAACGTGCACCAAATTATCCGAGGCTAAATCTTGTAAAACATCGAGGTCGCGGAGCACTAAACTATTTTTGGAAATGATACTGACGGGGTGCCGATATTGAGCCAGTACTTTCAGCATACTGCGAGTGATTTCAAACTTTTTTTCCTGAGGTTGATAACAATCGGTGTTGCCACTTAGCATGATGGGCACCGCATTCCAACTGGGTTTTAACAGTTCTTGTTCTAATAATCGAGCCGCATTTTTCTTGACAATAATCTTGCTTTCAAAATCTAGCCCTGCACTAAATCCGTAGTATTCATGAGTGTTGCGGGCATAGCAGTAAACACAGCCATGCTCGCACCCTTGATATGGATTCATCGAGTAGCCAAAGCCCAGGTCGGGACTATCTACTCGATTCAAAATCTTTTTTGGTGTTTCTTGAAAGATTTGTGTCTGCGGATTTTCTAACAAAGGCTCGTCCAGGCCCTCGATGTGGTCAGTAACATACTGAGCCTTCAGGAATTTATTTCCACTTTTGATCTGCGATCCTCGTCCCTTAAAATAGTCATCCTCCATAAACCAATATTACTAAAAATATTAGTATTCTAAGTCACATAACCTTGATAAACTACACAAAAACACCTATTCCAGAGTTAAAAAGCCATTTATTTGAGCAGCATGGTATCCGTGTGTTAGTAAAGCGCGAGGATCTTAATCATCCTTTCGTTTCGGGCAATAAATGGTGGAAACTGAAGTATAACTTGGAAGACGCGGTGCGACAAAGTCATGATACGCTTTTAACCTTTGGAGGAGCCTATTCCAAT
The DNA here is from genome assembly GCA_013140395.1 of Cyclobacteriaceae bacterium. Lineage (GTDB taxonomy): Bacteria > Bacteroidota > Bacteroidia > Cytophagales > Cyclobacteriaceae > ELB16-189. Next base: position 3,768 of record JABFSY010000331.1, on the reverse strand, counting down.
CACATTTTTGCTACCGCTGCCGCTGGAAAAGAGCTTGGACTAAAAACTATTGGCATCATTCGAGGGGAAGAGACTTTGCCGTTAAACCATACGCTCGCTTTCGCGGAAAGCTGCGGAATGAAGTTGCATTACATTTCACGCGAAGCATACAGAAAAAAAGCAGAGTTGGATTTTATCACCCAACTTCGTGATCAGTTCGGTAATTTATATTTAATCCCTGAGGGCGGGACAAATGAATTTGCCGTGAAAAGTTGTGCAGAGTTTGCCGCTCAACTTAACAATGACATTGATTTTGATTATTTGTGTTTGTCAATTGGGACGGGTGGAACGATGGCTGGAATGATTGAAGGGATGAATTCATCAAAAAAACTTATTGGATTCTCTTCTTTGAAAGGCGGAGAATTCTTGGTAGAGGAAATTAGGAGAATGACTTCCCCTGAAAAAACTAACTGGTCTGTAAATTCTGACTATCATTTTGGAGGATATGGAAAGGCCCCATCAGAACTGAAAAATTTCATAACAGAGATTAATGACATCCACCAGCTTCCATTGGATATTGTTTACACCAGCAAGATGTTTTTTGGTGTTCTTGATTTGATAACAAAAGGTTATTTCAAAAAGGGATCAACGTTATTAGTTTTGCATACCGGAGGATTGCAGGGAAACCCAAATGAAAACGAGGAGAATACTTAATTCACTTTTTGCTATATCATTAATCTGCAGGACTGTTTTTGCACAAGATTCCCTAAAAAGCAAAGCTCTTTTCAACTATGGCTTGCAGGCAAATTACGGATTCGTTTTTGCGCACTCGAACGATGTAGAAAATACAGCGAACTCTTTTCCCCGAGGTATCACTACCACATTCAATTGGCAGCGTACCGATAAGCAAATTCTAGATCAATACAATTGTTTTCCCCGACAGAGTCTACTACTTGCATTTTATGATTTTGACAATTCCATTTTGGGGCAAGGCGTTAATGTTGCCTATGCATTGGAACCTCATTTTATGATGAGCAGCCGTTTAAGTTTCTATCCCAAAGTTTCTATTGGCGCGGCCATTCTTTCAAATCCTTCTGATCCGATCAAGAATCCAACGAACAAGTCCTATAGCCTGCCAGTCAGTGCGTACCTTGCATTAGGTGTGGGCTTGCGTTGGCAGTTTAATAGCACGTGGGGTATTAATTTATCGGCCGAATATCAGCACGTATCAAACGGTGGTTTGCGTGAACCAAATCTGGGTATCAATTGGCCAACAGTGGGACTGGGCTTTGAGTATTCACCGAAAGGGTTGACACTTCAAAAATTCGCACGTACTAAAGAAAGCAGTAAAACCCACCGAGTGCTACGATTTGATCTGGGAATGCTGGGCATTGTAAAAGGTGGGAACATCAAGGAAGTTCGAAAGTATGAGCCAATTGTGGGGATAAATTTTATGGCGAGTAAACAGGTTAGTCGTCTCCACGCCTGGACGGCTGCTATAGAAATTTACCAAGATCAATTTTTGATAGAACGTTTATTCAGCGAGTCAATTCAATCGGGAGGAATGCGCAGCGGATTATTAGCGGGCCATGAGTTTTTGATGGGGCGGTTTATTTTCAGCCAGCAAATCGGAATTTACTTACTTGGTCAATACAACAATGACTTAGTGTACCATCGCTGGGGTCTTCAGTATTCCTTTTTGCCGCGTTGGGGTGTGGGTGTAAACCTAAAAGCGCATAAGCAGGTAGCTGATTTTACGGATGTTAGAGTAGTTTACAGCTTGAGGAAAAGGTAGTTTAAACCAATTTCTAGTTCTCCACCCTTGCTCTCTTGAGCTGAAAACTCTGACCCAGATAAACTTTTCTAACAAGTGGATCATCAGCCAATTCTTGGGCTGTGCCGGCTTTAAATAATTTTCCTTCCACCATCAGGTAGGCACGATCGGTAATTGCTAATGTTTCGTCCACATTATGATCACTGATGATGATCCCGATGTTTCTCTTTTTAAGTTTAGAAACGATTCCTTGAATCTCTTCCACAGCAATGGGATCAACTCCTGCAAACGGTTCATCCAACAAAACGAAACTGGGGTCGACCGCTAGCGCTCGTGCAATCTCCGTCCTTCTTCGTTCACCCCCCGAGAGTACCATACCGAGATTTTTTCGAACATGGGTAAGGCTGAATTCCTCCAGCAACGTTTCTACTTTCTCGAGGCGGTCTTTTTTACTCATTTCCCGCATCTCAAGCGGAGCAAGAATATTTTCTTCTACGGAAAGAGTACGGAAGACAGATGCCTCTTGTGCTAAGTATCCAATTCCGCGCTTGGCACGTTGGTACATAGGCAAGTCAGTTATATTTTCGTCATTCAAAAAAATATTGCCTTCGTTGGGCTTAATCAAACCAACAATCATATAGAAGCTGGTTGTTTTGCCCGCACCGTTTGGGCCGAGCAATCCTACAATCTCTCCCTGCGAGACCTGCACCGAGACATTGTTCACAACGGTTCGCTTTTTATATTTTTTCAATAAATTTTCTGCTCTCAAGATCATGTCATTCAAAAATTAGGTCTTTGATTCGGAGTTGAAGGGTTGTCGTGCCATTGTAGGTATTTTCCTCCAGTGTAAAGGCCATGCTGAAATGGCCACCATTTGTCAACTGGTCATAATATTGAATCATATCAAAACCGACCACATTGAATATACTTTTGTTCCCTTCTTGCCCAGCTGAAAAGCGGAGGTGCCTTTCTTTAAAATTAGCTAGATTATCTTCTACAAAAACATTTTTAGCTTCAAAAACCGGCTTTTGATTTTCGGGGCCAAAGGGTGCCATTTGCTTGAGAATGTTATTGAATTTGTCATTCATAGAATCAAACTGAATGGGAACATCAATTTCAACAACGGGTATTAGCATTTCTTCTGTGATGGTTCGCGATACCACCTCTTCAAACCGTTGTTGAAACGCCACCAAATTGCTTTTATCCATCGTAAGTCCTGCGGCATATTTGTGGCCACCAAACTTGTCAATCAAGTCGCTGCAGGCACTGATCGCTTCATACAAGTCGAAATCTTTTACAGAGCGGGCCGAGCCTGTAATTTTATCATTTGATTCAGTGAGGATCACGGTAGGGCGGTAATACTTTTCCACACACCTAGCAGCAACTATGCCAATTACTCCTTTGTGCCAGGTATTTTTAAAAAGAACGGTTGATTTTGCCTCGCGGAGCGTATCATCAGCTTCAATCATAGCGAGTGCTTCATCTGTAATAGAAAGATCGAACTCTCTGCGAAGATTGTTTTTAAGATTAATTTTCTCGGCCAGTTGATTGGCTTCTTCTTCTGTCTTTGAAATCAATAGTTCAACGGCTCCGCGTGCATGTGCCACGCGCCCAGCTGCATTGATGCGAGGCCCTAGTGTGAAAACCACACCTGACACATCCAGATCACCTTTAGTGGCTGCAATCTCTTTTAATGCCTTCAAACCAGGCAAGGGGCGTTGGTTTAATTTTTGGAGGCCGAAGTGAACGAGAATTCGATTTTCATCAACAATAGGTACGATATCTGAGGCTATGCTTACGGCAACCAAATCAAGGTATTCATTCAGTTCTTCTTCCTTTCGGTATGACTGTGCATAGGCTTGCATTAATTTGAAACCCAAGCCACATCCGCTTAGCTCTTTGAATGGATAGTCACAATCACTTCTTTTTGGGTCGAGCACAGCGATTGCGTTGGGTATGTCTGTGCCTGGCAGGTGGTGATCGCAGATAATAAAATCAATTTTTTTCTCCGTAGC
>JABFSY010000015.1 GCA_013140395.1 Cyclobacteriaceae bacterium | reverse complement strand
CAGTTCAAAACAAAAACATCTTTATTGAATTGATGGAAGCAGCCAAAGTTTGCTCGTTGGGACAAATAACGAGAGCATTATTTGAAGTGGGCGGGCAGTATCGAAGAAATATGTAGGCAAAAAAAAGGAAAGCTCCGGTCGGAGCTTTCCTTTTTTCTATCTATTAGTAATCTTATTTTGTAACTGAAGCCGTTACGTTCTTGTCACTCACTTCGAAAGTAGGAGCACCTACCAATTTCTTTAAGCTATATACTACGCCCAAGTCACCGTTGATGTTTATATTTCTGTTGTACACCAATTCCTTGTTACCGTTTAAGATACGAACGTTTACACGGTTGGTTCCCTGATTAGAGATCGCCAACAAATATTTGTTCTCGCCAGCTAACTTTGAAACGTGGATAGACTTTACGGTTCCATCTATTACATTTTCTTCAGTTGATGCGGTAGAATAGGTGATCATTTGCTCAGTCACCTGATTACCTGATTTTAACTCCACTTTATAGGCGCCTGATTCCATTCCTAAGAAATTCAATGGACGGATAAAACCATTTGAAGATCTGATATAGTCAGCAAATACGATGTCGCCTTGTTTGTTATACACTTTGAAGGATACGCTGTTCTGACCTGGCTGGTGATAAATCACCTTAAAAACACCCGTTGTATTCGTGTTCAATACGACAAGTTGTGAGTTGCTTGGATCAATAGCGAATGCAAATACGCTAACCAACACCATCATTACGCTCAATACAATTGACTTCATTTTCATAATTTGTTTTTTCGTTTTGTTTATGATGCAAATGTACGGGGTCAGGCACGCAAGGCCGAAAGTTGTAAGTAAACTTGATTTTTAATCGAAAAAATCGTTTGCATAAAGTCAACCGCAAAAACAAAAACAAATACCCACCATAACGAAGGGAAAAAATGAGAAAATAAAAAAGGAAGGAAGAATTAATTCCGAACTCGATTGCACTGATTGTTGTGTGAAAGACTACCGGAAGAAGGGGCTTTGGGCTATTTCGCAAACCATCGAAAGCGCTCGCGATGGCGAAATGTCGCTAGCGCACAAAGCGTCTGCGCTTTAAGTCCGATACCTAAAATGAATTCTAGTTTAGATGAAAAACATCTTTTGATTTTTCAGCTTGTAAAAGAAGCTGATGATGATAGGTCAATTGATTGAATAAGAAATTTTCCTTTCGTTCGTCTTCTGCTGAAACAAATTTCAATTTGCTTTCAAAATCCATACTCAAGTCGTTGGCAATATGGTAAATCGAAATGTTTTTTGTTGACGGTGTAATGTTCATTTGAGCCGCATATACTTTGTACTTTTCCAACAACTTCACCGAAGTGGGTGCATACATGTCAATATTCATCATGGAAACATCACCACCCGGATACAACTTATCTTTAAATGTGCGATAGAGCGTATCCATCACAAACAGATCGGTGCATTTTACAATGATGTCAGACTCTCCGCTGGGGTAACGCTTTATGATACTTTCCAATTTTACCAACGCCCCAAACTTCTCGCTGTTTAGCGCATGGTTAAAGTAAATGCCGAAACTAATGTCCTTTGTTTCCGCGTCATCCAACAATTGACGGTAGCGCGGCTCAAAAATATGGAGGGGAACCATTTCCCCCGGCAGTGGAAAAATGGTCAGGGGAAACATCGGAATCTTGATCAAATCACTCATTAGAAGATTAAAACACCAAAATCAGCGTAAAGTTGCGATAGTTGTAAAAAAAACCAAGGTTAGAAGCTGATTAAATAGTGTGGCTTAACTCCAAATCGGCTTTGCAATACCATCTCTCCGGGCAGAAAAGCCAGATTTATAATAAAAGAATAGCCCGCCACCGTTGCACCCAATCGTTGAATCATGGAACCCGCTGCCGAGGCAGTCCCCCCTGTAGCCAATAGATCATCATGTAATAAAACCCTTGTCCCTTTAGCAACAGCGTCTACATGCATTTCGATAGAAGCCGTGCCATACTCAAGGGCATATTCTTCTGTTATTTTCTTGTAGGGAAGCTTGCCTGCTTTGCGAATAGGAATGAAAGGGATAGCCATCTTCTGAGCGATGAGCGAACCGAAAATAAACCCTCGCGCCTCCACTCCCGCCACCACATCGATTTGTTGGGTCTTGAAATGATCAACGATGGCATCGACCACCCGTTCGCGTGCATATGGATCGGCCAATAAAGGTGTAATATCTTTAAATAAAATACCGGGCTTGGGAAAGTCGGCAACATCGCGAAGCAAAGGCTTCAGCACTTCTTCCAATGATATCATGTATAGTTAATTCTCTTTCCGTTTAAAAAAATCTGATCAATCCAATCATAGCCGAGCCGATAGGGCAAATAGGCAAATGATGGAGCAGGTTTGGTGATAATCAGGTTTGCTTTCTTTCCCTTCGTGATGCTTCCATGCGAGCCTAACAGCTCCAAACAACTAGCTGTGTTAATCGTTGCCGCATTGAACGCTTCCTCGGGCGTCATTTTCATTTTTATACAAGCCAGTGAAAACATCAGTGGCATACTGCCACTTGGTGAGCTACCAGGATTGTAGTCCGATGCAATTGCGATTGGCAACCCGGCATTTAACATTTTTCTTACAGGTGGAAAGGGTAATCCCAGGAAGAATGCGGCAAAGGGCAAAGCGGTAGGCATCACTTGCGTGCCTTTCAATAACTCGATTTCTTCATCGCCTATATTTTCTAAATGATCTACGCTCAATGCGTGTGCAGCCACTCCCACCTGCACACCTCCTGATCTGGAAAGTTGGTTGGCATGGATACGGGGTTTCATCCCAAATTTTTTTCCTTGTTCTACAATTGAAAGTGTTTCGTCACGACTGAAGAAACCTTCTTCACAAAAAACATCGATATAGTCGGCCAGTTTTTCTTCGGCAACGGCAGGTATCATTTCTTCCAAAATCAATCTTAGGTAATTGGGTTTGGTCATCTCTCTGGGAACCGCGTGCGCGCCCAAAAAAGTTGTCTTTACAGTAAGGCCAGTCTCCGCCCCAATTTTTCTGGCAACGCGAAGCATTTTGATCTCATCTTTCACTGTGAGCCCGTAGCCACTCTTGATCTCCACCGCGCCTGTACCTGATTGGATAATCTCAATAGCTCTTGGCATCGAGCGATCAAACAATTCTTGTTCAGAAATGCTCTGCAACTTTTTTGCTGAGTTGAGAATACCACCACCTGCCGCTGCAATTTCCTCATAGCTGACGCCTTTGATCTTCATTACAAACTCCTCCTCGCGTGAAGCCGCAAAGACTAGATGCGTGTGGCTGTCAACAAAACTGGGCAGTACAAATCTGCCGGAAGCATCCACCTTTTGAGTGGCCTCTGAAGGAGCGTCTTCCTGCCGACCATAATCTACAATCAGTCCGTCTTTAACCGCTACATAAGCATTGGGAAGAATGGGCAAATTTCCCATTTCAGATCCTGAGAGAAAAGTAGGTGTTGAATCTCTTACTTGAACCAGGCCCTTGCTATTTTCGATCAGCAGATCAAAGGCCATTCTAACAGAAATTACTTGCCAAATGATTCGACTTTGTAGTCGAGGTTGGTGCCAAATACTGGGAAAGCGATTTTAAACATCATGTAAAAACCCTGTCCGGAAATTGAAGGCCGTATACCGACCTCGCCACCATAAGACCAACTCATGGTGCGATTGAATTTACCATCAATACCTGCACGAAATCCAAACGAACTGGTTTTAACTGCATTTGTAGAGTAATCTTGTCCTAAATAAGTGACCGGATCAAGCGTTAAGCCAGGCGCAAAAATCACATCAAAAAACAACGTCAACAATCCATCGTCAAGACCTTCTTCATACTTGTCAAAGCTAACAGCCACATTTCTAAACCATGCTGCTGATCCCCCGATGTAAATATTGGTGGTCGAAATATTACTGAAGACAGCCACATTTCTGACTGCACCAGTATTTGGGTCTAACGGAAGAAGCCCCTCTCCGTTGTTATTTACCAAATCAGCATTGGTCAGCCCCTGCTCTTTCAATGCGCGATTTAAATCAACTGTACTCTTCCAGTGTATTCCCCCCAACCTAACACCATAAATCTTTCTCACTTTGCAGGGTACTTCTGCCCGAAGAGGAACGTTGGCAGCCCATCGGTTACCTCGAAAACTCTTCTTGTAGAGAACCATTTTGGTCTTGCCAGTTTCATCAAAATCTTTGATGTGGTAGGTTCCACCAAGTTCAAAATAGTTAAAAATCTGAGGCTTATTGGAAAAATCTAAATCACTATTGTCCAGTGCTGCCTGTCGGTTAAAGTCAAAAAAATTGCTGCTATAAGTCTTTCTAAAGTGAGCTTTGAAATCGAGCTTGTCTTTATAGTAATAACTTGCCTCCACTCCGAAGCCTGCATTTGCGTTGGTGGCGAAAAGTTCACCGTAGAGCGGTTGAACCCCAATAAATAACTTGTTTACTGAATAGGGTTCGTCATAAAGTTCCTCATAGGTAACAGCTGGCTTTTCTTTGTTGTCTTGAGCTAGCATTGCAAACGGAAGCAACAACGGCAGGCAAAAAATCAGAAACCTGTTCATAGAGTTATTCATTATACGCCAATTTAACTAAAAAGAAGTTTCCCAAAAAAGGTGGAAAGGCCACTTGAATATCTAATTAACACGAAAGGTAATTAAAAACGCACTTACAACTAATTGATGTGTAAGTATTTCAACCAAATTGACTCAAAAGAAGCTATTTGATTGCCTCCAATTGCCCTTCTTTGAAGTGCACAAATGGAACCAACCCGTTGTCGCGGGTGGGTTGCAGTAAATAGCCAGATGTAAGGACGCCCGAAAGAGCTCCACCTACGAGCAATCCATCCTGAAAGTAATTCCCATACAACTGCAAGGCCCTTCCAATATTCATCATCGTCTCATAGCCTTTGATGGCATTATCGGGGGGCATCAAACCATGTTTACTGATGTAAGCCGAACGGAATTTTAAAAAGGCGGGATTGCCGGGTGAGTAGTAATTGGGGGCGACAAAGACCACCCCATTATCATCAAACTTGCTGTATTCAACCGCGTTGTCTTGCAGCCAGGACTCTTGTCCAATAACCAAGATGGAGTCTCCTCTTGATTCCACGCTGTTGATAACCTTCGTATAAATAACAGGGTCATCGGACGCCACAAAAATAGATCCGATGCTGTCTTTTTTCAACGTGAACTCCAATGGGTTCTTCCACTCATCGTATTTGGTAGCCTTTGCTAATTTTTCGAATATCCCGGCCGAGGTTTCGCGTCTTATTTCCTCGGCATACACCACCTTCACACCCAAGTCGAGCGCACGCTTTATATAATTAAAGGCCATTACCGAATCTTTTGGACTTTCTCCATAATACACCATCGAAGTTTTCTTTCGCGGCCTTGTGGCTACCATTTCGGCAGCCTTTTTCCCCATCGTAGCGTGGCTGGGCTGATAGAGAAATGAGAATGGATTTTGCTGAATAAAATCGCTATTGCTCGAAACAGGGTTGACGATTAAATTGATCTCGTTTTTTTGCGAGAAAAGCTGAACAGCTTTGGCGTCTTCTGCAAACAACGGTCCAACGATGAGATCTGCCCCCATTAGTTCAGGGCGGGTAAGAAGTGTTTTGGTAGTCTCCACATTTCGTTCCGTATCATAGGCAATCAGATCAATGCCAATGGCTGTTTTATTTAATGAATCCGCAGCGAGTCGCATCCCCTGATACAAATCAAGAATAGGTTGATTTCTTTTTTTCTCAGGACTTGGCTCGAGTGTAGCTACCTGAAAAGGAAACAACACTGCTACCCGATATCTATCTTTCTTAATAGATCTCACTTGATCCGGCACCAAAAACTCATCGCGGTTCCATGCGTATTTAGTCAGCAGCGAATCAAAAAGACCAATGTCTACACTTGTAAAGCTGTTTCTTCCAATCGCTCTGACCAAGGCCCGATCCACCTCCCTATCATGGGGATGATCTTCGCGAAGCATCTTTATCGTTTCAACATCTTCGATCTTTGCAAGATAAAATCGCTTGAGCGAATCACATTTAGGAAATAGTGCATTGTCCTTAATATCATCTAACAAAAGCATGGCCTGAAAAAAGTCAGAGTGCTCAAAAAACAATGTTGCCAACCAGAGATTCACTTCGCTCAACTGGCTCCAGGTGGGATATGTTTTTCGAATGGCCGAAAGTTGACTCTTAGCTAACGTTGTAAAACCTAAGCGTTGCGCAGAGAGAGCGTAGTAAAAAGACGCGTACTCCGAATAGGGGTTGTTTTGATCATAAACGATCAGTGCGTTAAAGCCATCCATGGCTGTGCTATAGCTGCCTTTGCTGAATTGATCTTTCGCTTTATTGAATTGCTTTTTAAAGTCTTGCGAAAAAGCACTTGCTCCGATTGCAAGAAAGAGAATCAACAAGAAAGATCTAACGAGCAATCCTCTAAAGGAACTAAAACTGATCACGGTCAATAATTTTTTACCCATTTCAAAATTTTCAAATTATCGAATCTTCAAATTTTCAAATTTACCAGTCGATCATTCCCATTCAATAGTAGCTGGCGGTTTCGAACTGATATCATATACCACCCGATTTACACCTTTCACTTTGTTAATAATGTCAGAAGATACTTCACTTAAAAATTCATGCGGTAAATGGGCCCAATCCGCTGTCATCCCGTCTACACTAACAACCGCTCGCAGCGCAGCAACTCTTTCGTACGTTCTTTCATCGCCCATTACACCAACTGTATAAACAGGCAACAACATGGCTCCTGCTTGCCAAACTTGATTATACAAATTGTGTTTCCTCAAACCTCCAATAAAGATGCTGTCTACTTCTTGCAATATTCGTACCTTCTCTGGGGTGATATCCCCCAAAATCCGAATGCCTAGTCCGGGACCGGGGAAAGGATGTCTTCCTAATATGACTGGGTCGATACCCAACGTCTTCCCAACTAACCTAACTTCATCCTTAAACAACGTGTTGAGCGGTTCCACCACTTTCAACTTCATTTTGGCGGGCAACCCACCAACGTTATGGTGTGATTTGATTGTCGCAGATGGGCCCTTTACTGAAACTGACTCTATCACATCAGGATAAATTGTTCCCTGACCCAACCATTTCACATTTTCAATTCGATGAGACTCCTCGTCAAAAACATCAATAAATGTTTTCCCAATTGCTTTGCGCTTTGCTTCAGGCTCTGAAAGATCTTTAAGTGCTGCATAGAATTTTTCCTTTGCATCTACTCCCTTTATGTTCAGGCCCATTCCTTTGTAGGACGTCAAAACTTGCTCAAACTCGTCTTTTCGTAGCAATCCATTATCAACAAAAATGCAAAACAGATTTTTGCCGATAGCGTGATGAACGAGCATGGCCGCTACCGTAGAGTCTACCCCACCCGAAAGGGCCATCACAACTCGATCATTGCCTAACCTGCTCTTCAAATCCGCTACAG
>JABFSY010000456.1 GCA_013140395.1 Cyclobacteriaceae bacterium | reverse complement strand
GTACCTTTTTAAAGTACATATTTACTTTAGTAGCCTTTGAATGTTTAAAGGCGTTTGTCATTGCTTCTTTAAAAATCAAATTGATCTGACGGGTATGACCAACCGGTAAGGACAGATCTTCTTTCACTTCATTGAACGCTCTGAATTCTATTTCTTTTTCACCAAACAAACGATCTCCAAAATCCTTGAGATGGACAAATAAACTCATTGATGAATCGTTTGTATGATCCAGTGCCCAAACAAAATCTTTTGTTCCGCCAATAAGGCCCTGAGCAGATTCAACTACCCTTGCCAGTGTTTCATTACTATTCCCGTGATTCAGTTTTATCAAGCCTACATAGTTGACAATACGCGCTAATTGATTCCCAATCTCATCGTGAAAGTCGCGACCAATTTCCTTTCTCAACTTAATATTTTCCTCTGATCTCATTTTTTCAAGTTGTACCATTTTATTCACCCTTCTCTTGACATTGCAGTAGATCAGATAGATAGCAATCAACACAAAACACAGAACAGTCAAAACAACAAACAGAGGTCGTTTATAGAACGGGGGATTTATCGTAAACGAATACGTCAACGGTGTTGTCGTCCACTTTCCATCTAGTTTTCGAGCCAGTACGTTAAATGAATAGCTTCCTTCAGGTAGATTTCTATAGCTTACTTCTCCGTTCGATTGGGTAGTCCAATCGTTATCTAGCCCTTCCAACTTAAATCGATACTCAGCCGACTTTGGATACCGCTTGGAAATTTTCGCAAACGAGAACTGTAAAGAGTTTTCGTTATAGGGCAATTCCAAATGCGCAGGTATTTTAAAGAAGTCTCCGCTTAACTTGCCGAAAGATGAAAGATCGTTTCTAGAGTGGGTAAGAATAATTATGGTGAAATGTAGCGGGAAATCTCTTGCGTTGTCGAGTTCAGAACCTCTATAAGAATAGAGACCATCTATAAGCCCAAAATATTTTTCATCTTCATAAAAATAACATGCATTAAAATTTGTCTCCGGCTCAACCAATCCATTGGCTTCGGAAAAGAAAAGATATTCTATTATGTTCATGTTTTCATCGAGTCGAATTCGCTCAATACCTCGATTACTTCCCACCCACACATAATCGTCAATGTCTACGTTCAAAAAATAAATAAGACCTGAAACGAGTCCTTCTTTTTTTGAAATATATATTACAGAGTCTTTATCAAAATTGTAAACACAAATTCCCCTACCCGCGGAGCCAATAACAGCAAAGTTCTTTTTGTAAGAGGTTGCACAGTAAACAGTCGTTTGATCGAATTTTGGAATTTTTAGTTTAGTCAACTTGCCATCAACCAATTGATCGGCTCCGTTTTTTGTGAGAAATAGCATTCGGTTACCGTACGGAATATTTTTTATCGATAAGACAAGTCGTGAGGAGAGTTGATCATTGAACTTAAACTCCTCATACTTTGATTCTCTAATCACACCAACGCCCGAAGAAGCACCCCTTCCATAACACAGCCATACATTATCTTTGTTGTCAATTTCAATATCATTAATATAGCTTGATTTTAATCCGTCCTCCACTTTATACATCTTCATCCTATCGGTAGCAGAATCTATTCTCGCCAAATTAAAGCCACCCAATACCCATATATTTCCCCTACGATCACTCTCTATGGCTGTAATGATCCCTTGCCCCCTTTCGTTTTTGATATCAAACTGCTGCACTTTCGCATTGTTCTTAAAAACACTTAGCCGGTTTGTACCCACCCATAGTTTTTCTTTTTCCTTGTAAACTGCGAATGCCATACCACTCTGAATTTTCACAAATTCGGTAGGACTCCTTTTTAGCAAACCGTTACCGTCCATTCCAAACCAACAATTATTCTCGCTATCTATTATCCCTCTTAAAGCCGTCATGCCCCTCGCTATTGTATCGTACTGAAGAGTTGGTCGTCTTTTAACTTCAATCAGATTAAAGTGATCATTTTTCCATAGGGTACTAAAATCCTCAGAAGCTAACACGATGTGGAAATTAATCCGAGAATCTACGATCGCCAATTTTCCGCCTTCGATTTTGTAAGCACCAGTAGTGGTAATCAAATAGGGCATGTTATTTACATTAATGAAATTATGAACATAGCCAAGGCTGCTTACATCTATGTCAAAGGCGACTCCCCTGAGACTTCTATACGATATCCTATCATCAATGAGTTGGTATAGTTCATTCGAGTTGATTGTAACAAATAGAGGTATTTGGATGGAACTCATGGGAAGCTTTGGTTTTATAAAAATTGAATCTGACACAATCTTCAGAATGCCGAAATTTCTTGAGCTGACCATGATCGTATCACCATATTCTACCAATCCACTTAACAAAGGTTCAGAAAAAGGGAAATTTTTAAAGTTCTTTCCATCAAATTTTGAAAGCCCGTTTGCCGCCCCAAACCAAACATTACTGTGACTGTCAATCAATATCTTGAAAATTGTATTGTCGATGAGCCCATCTTCCACTGTATACGTTTTGAAAGTCTTGCCATCAAATTGTGCAACACCGCCTCCATTGGTTCCTACCCAGAGATAACCGAATTTTTTGTCTTCAGCAAGGCTAAGTACCTGAGATTGGGGAATACCTGATTTTACTGAGAAGAACTCATTCATCATGCTCTGTGCTAGTAGTTGACTTTTGACGCAAAAGACCAATAGGAAACAATAACGCATTTCTAACAAAGGCTAAACAGATCGCTAGGCATTTAACAAGGAAGAATCGTTGAGGCACGAGCACAAGTGCCAAAGTTTCGAATAGTGTTTGTCCACTTGCTCAATTGGCACGTTTCGTAATATCTAGTAGGCAACTAAAACAAAGTCGCGAGAACAAGACACTACCGGTGATTTCCCTGCTTGTGTCCATGAACTATAAATAAAAATGAATGCGGTTCCCAACCACCGGTTTTTTCAATAAAAGCTGTGCACGCTAGTTTACACATTTCCAGATCCACGCCTAACGTAGCAACACTAGTAGAAAGCTTAGTCGTCTAAATGAAATTATATCGAAGCCGCATCCAGCACCAAATACGCTCGAATTAGTAACAGTAACAATCGATGGCAACATATAAACAGTTTTAGTCAACAAAATGGCTACTTTTATCAACGTTCGAAAACCTCGGGAATAGAAACTGGACTCAAATGCTCAAACGGAAAGTAAATGGAAGCACGCCCAATGATTGGATTTTAACTACTTACAGCTGGATGATCTTATAAGATACGCCCAGATAAAGTCGAGTTGACTCAATACTATTCATAGTAGTAGTCATATTACTAAAATTGGAAAACTCGGTAAATACCGGTGTTCGTCCACCCGTTATCAAGGCGGCAGATATTTGAAACTGGCCGATTGTAAAGCCAAGTTCTGGAACAATAGCTAGTGATGTGCGAGTATGACCTGTGTACGAATAGGTAGTTATTCCAATCCCCAAATCTACATAAAGCCCAATGCGTTTTGTCAGTGTCTGTTGTAGTCTGTTCTTTACCAAAAAGGTCGATGTGTTGAGGTTATTAAAATTGACTATCATCGTATTCGTAAGTGGATCATAGTAGTCACCAGGCGGTGGCGCTCCACCTAACAAGGAAGAAATTCTTCCACTGGCCATGGCCGACAAACCGATCGAGTACATTGATGAAAACCGGTAGTACGGTGTGATGAACATGGCGACTCTCCCATTGGACGTTTTTTCAGCGTAAGGAAAACGTTCTTCGAAGTGGGCGCCCATTCCAATTCCAATAAAAGTGGAAAACCTAGATTGAGAAAAACCGCTTACCCAAAGCGAAATCAAAAAAAAGGAAGTGAGAAATAGTGCTTTCATAACTTAGTCTTGGAGCATTGATTTCAAGATGAAGCAAATTATGGATGTATTCTATTTGGGGTTCTTAAGAAAAGCACTGTTGTATGCGCGCATCACTCTTTTTGTTGGCGGACTATCGCCAGAATTCATGAATACAGTCACCACAAGGTTTTCCGGAAAACAGAAGTAATAGGCGTGAATGCCGCGCCAACCGCCTGTTTTAGTCGGGTGGCCCCAATCGCCTCCGCTCAAAAAGTAACTTCCATAGTTGCCGTTTCTGATTTTGATCGGGAACTCCAACTTCGCAAGTTCGTCCATCACTTGCGGTCCAACAATCTTCTTCTTGACTACTACCGCGTTCATCAAGCGGACAACATCTTCGGCAGACAGGTACCAACCAAAGCCGCCTGCATAGGCACTCAAATCCGCATCGCCAGTGGGTTCACCTGGTTCATTTTGGTAAGGAAACGGATATTGCATAGCGGGCTCAGTGTCTTGACTGTGGCACTCAGCTCCATTGATGCCAGCTGGAACAAAAATGTTCTCTTGAATAAATTTCTTGTATTGATTGCTGATGGCCAAAGTCAATGCTTTGGCATTGAAATCGACCGAATACCTTTTCATACCACTGGCATAGGCGATTATAACACGCAGCAAACCATAGCTTGTATTTTGATAATGGAATTTGCCAACCTTGGTGCTGTCCGGGCCATTGCGCATATAAATCTGCAATGAGTCCAGATGTGATGACACCTGATCGAGTTCCTGATTTAGGCCGCACTTCATAGCCACAACATCTTTTAATTTCAGGTGTTGGAACGAAGGATGTAAAACCCAACTAGCGGGAAGATAGTTTTTCACCTCATCATTCCACCCAATCTTTCTCATTTCGACAAGTTTGGCTATGGCCAACGCAGTAACGGTTTTACTGAACGAGGCGATGTGTATGCGTGTATTGAACTGAAAAGGAACTCCTTTGTTGTCTTCAGTGTCGATGGGTGTAATTTTATACCCACCGCTCTGCTCCGAAATGGGATTTCCGGTTTGCCAAACAGCATAGGCAAAGCCAACCGTGCTGTCTTTCAGCGATGCCAATAGTTTTTCATCAAATAGCTTTGCTGAAAAAGCAGCGCTTTGCTCCTTCTTCTCATTGTAGGCCAATTTTATTTGAGCGCTACAAAACGAAATGCTTAGGAGAGTCGTCAGTATTAATAGTTGAGTCTTTTTCATAATCATTATTTCAATATTTTGGATGTTGAAACCACTTCAAACTCGGGTGAGCCTTGAAACAGCTCTTCTAGTATCCACTTATGCGCCATACCGTAAATAACCAGAATGCGCTCTTGCTTTTGCTTTGACAGGTTTCTGATATTCACAAAAATGCGTGTGTTCCTTCTATACCAATGGCCGGTTAAATCGGCACCAACATAGGTATCGGCATAACCCAAGTTTACCAGTCCGGTGAACCAAAGTTGTTTGGATCGCTTTAGGTTGGCATCGCTATTGACAATTCGCATGTAGGTACTGAAGTCAGTAGCACGCAACAAGCTATCCAAAAAAGTGTTGTAAATAAGGTTCTCCTGGTCATATTCTGTCATCATATCGAGTTGATTGCGCGATTGCGCATAGCCTTCAAAATTATCTAACTCGGTTACTGTCTCAGGCTGTGGTGGGCGGTTATCCACCGCATAAATAGTTGGCAGGTTAAGTTTTTCAGCAATGCGAAAACCTATTTGGAACGCTTCATTTTTACCGGGTAATTCTTTTGTTCTTGCATATACCTGAAAGAGTGAATCAATTCTCACTTGCTTGCCAGGCATCCATTCTACAGCTATGACGGTGGGTTTATAGCGAGCTACGATGGTGTCCACCAAAGCAAGAATTTGGCGCTGGTTTTCTGCATCGGAAATATTCAAATGATTTTTCGCAATGACATCACTGCCATCCAATCCACGATCAAAATGAAAAGTGCCGAGTATCATTACTTGATGCTGGTATGAACTTTTAATTGCTGGAAATGCTGACGACTCGCTAAAATTAACCGGTGGCTGATGAGAGCAAGCTGTGAAAACTAACCAGCTACCTAATATGAAAATTGATTTCTTCATGAATTTGTACATTAACTCCTTACTGCCTGGTGGAAGTAAAGTCAAAATTCATTTTTGAATATTTTCCATTCCCTTTCCCTTCGATGCTGGCAAACAATTGGTTCTTAACCTTGCGGTAGGCAATGCGCTGTGGGAAATCATGATTGGGATTGTGTGCTATGAATTCCTCGCGACCCAGAAAGATGATCGGAAAGACTACTGGCTTATTACTATTCTGACCTTGTACCGTGGGCACATATAACCAGACTTTATTTCGCCATTGCAACTCAATGGTTTCTTGAACAGCAGAGTCGCCCGGAGCTTTTACCATTATGCTCTTGCCCCGAAAGGTGGAGTCATTCACAGCCACCCATTTTTCCACCAGATCTCCCCTATTTGTTTTCAAAGCCCAGGTGCCTGAAATCCACTTCAGCCCATCCTTTTGTGCGAAAGCATTTGATGCTATCAAACACAACCCAATCAATACGAGTTTTTTCATAAATTTTAGTTTAATGTATTACATTTTGAATTTATTAGTCATCGCCTTCATTTGTATAATTTTTAAAAGTCCTTGTCAGTAGTTGAATTGAAAGTCTTGACGAAACCCGTCCTGTGTATCCAGTGTTATTTCCGTCACAACATCTACAGTTTAATCCGTCTGATAATAACATTCCTTAAACTATCTTCAGGTTTTATGGTGTGATGGACCCCGTCTATACCACTTCGTATCTGTGAGTTAACAATGAAGTAATAGTAGCCGTTTCCTGCCTCTCCGGTCGTGGATGAATCGAATTCATCTCCAGTGTCTAGTACTTCGTATTTTACGATCTCGTTCCCATTTTCATTCAGGTGGAACACCGATACTTTCGAACTCTGGTGCCCTATCAGTTTATTTTTATAAAACGACAAACCATCGATACCTGCTGCATCGATACCGTCAATAGTTTTTAAAAGAGTATAAGCCTTGCTTTCAAGATTTATTTTAAGAACACCCTGAACACTTGACACAAACAGAGAATTATGTTCATCAGAATACGTAATGCCGTTCAGAAAATCAAAACCTACAGGAGTTAGAAATAACTCTAGTGAATCGGTTGTCGAGTTTATCCTGTAAATATGGCCATTAACTGTTTCCGTGACAAAGACATCTCCATTGGCAGTTACTGTAAGATCATTTAAGAATGCCTTCTCAACATGGAGGTCATATTTTTTGATCAGTTTTTTAGTTTTAAGACCAAAGGAACAAATAGAAGTCATCCAGTCCTTGGCAGGATCTGGGTCGGTCAGCGGCATCACTTCATTGGCATGAGCGGTGTTTGCCCACAGTACATCCCGGTTTGGATCAACTTCTATTCCTACCACACTGGTAATACCTTCATACTTTTCTGGAATGAAGTCTTTTACTTTTCCATCGTTGGATATCTGGACTATCTTTCTTTTAAAAGTGCTGCCAATGTATATTGTTTCCGTGCGGGCATCGAAAGCTGTTCCTTCCGGTATCAGGTTCCTCTCGGTTAGCACATAATCTTTTTTATCACGGTTAACGGCACAACCACCAAGAAGAAACAAAATAAAGAAAAGCGTCAGAAATTTGGGCATAATT
>JABFSY010000010.1 GCA_013140395.1 Cyclobacteriaceae bacterium | reverse complement strand
CAGTACTCCGCTGCTTGTAGTGATCCAAGCGCTTCCCACTTCATCATCAATCCAATCAAAGTAAGTTTTGCTTTTCTTGTCGCCATGAAGCAAAATGGGTCGGAGGCTATCACCCGTAAATTGAATCGGGCCGATGTTCGCCATCACCCAAACCTTCCCTTGTTTATCTTGGTCGATATTAAAAAAGAGTATTCCTGCGTCATCTTTTCGCAAATGGTGGGTCTTGGTTTCTCCGTTTGGTGAAATAATAGTCATCCCACCGCTGTGTGTTCCCACATAGATATCGCCATTCTGCATCTCGGTGACGGCCAAAATATAATTCGACTCTAGCCCACTGCCTTGTTGATATACACGTAGAATGTTTCCATCCTTAAATTTTACAAGCCCACCCGATCGACTGCCAAACCAAAAGTTTCCTTGTCTATCTTTCGTGACTGTACGAAAATCATTGGCAGGCATTCCTTCAGCCATGGAATAGACTATTTCTTTACCCTCTTGGATGTGTATTATTCCTGAATAGGTAGCCAACCAAAGTGAATTTTTCGATTCTTCAAAAATGTCGCGAATGCCATTCCCTCCGATCGATGTCTTTAACAAGATCGTCTGGCATTTATTATTCTCGCAGATATCCAGTTGGTTTGCATCTGTTCCCACATAAAGTCTTCCATCTTTTGTTTCATGAACTATATTGACGCGGTTGCTGCTGATAGTGGGTATTTGAATATTGGTGATATTAGTTTCTTTGAGCCTGACAAGGCCGGAACGATTTGAGGTGATCCACAAATTCCCCTCAAGATCATTAGCTATTTTCGTGATGCGCACAAAATCAATTTGATTTTTAGATTGAAGCACATCTGGTGTAGGAAGCTTTTCATTATACCGAATTAGCCCACGTTCTGTTCCAATCCATATCGTAAATGTTTCATCTATCCAAAGGGCATTGATCGAATTATCATCAAGATCTGAATGAGATTTAAGTTGATTATTTATAAGTTCAATTGAAATCAAACCTTTTGTTGTGCCAATGAATAAAATGCCTTTGGAAGAAAGGGCTAAGGCTTCAACGTTTTTACTAAACACTCCTTCCGTTTTGAAGGGCTGAGGTTGCGTACGAGTTTCCCAAGAGAATAAACCATTCCCATCTGTCCCGATCCAAATTTTTCCGGAAGCATCTTCCACTAGAGCCATTACAGTAGCACCTTGAAGCTGTTCATGGTAGACATTTTTGATGGTGTCATTTTGCAAATGAAAAAGACCACCATTATTACTCCCAATAATGACATCGCCATTTTTCAATCGCAACAGTGAACGGATAGACTTTGGTACAATACCATGTCGAGGTTGATAGTTGCTAAACTCTCCTAGCTTGTATTTTATAAGGCCACTGCCTTGCGACCCAATTAAAATAGAGCCGTCAGTATTTTCAATGACGGCATAAAATCCATCCGTTTCCAGAAAAGATAAATTGTTGCGATCGTATGTTTCAAAACGTTCGCCATCAAAAGTCATAAAGCCGTTGAAACTGGTAATCCATAATAACCCGTCTGAACTTTGAAATACCGAAGTTGTATTATTGGAAGATAGCCCTTCTTCTGCCGTCCATTGTGTAATGCTGAGATCTTTCAATGCATAGCCGGAAAGAAGCGATTGAGCATTCCCATCTAAAAGATGTATCCATAAAAAAACAATAGAAAGGGATATGCTACGCATAACACCCAAAAATAATTGATTTAAGGCATCTTTAGGGTTAAATTTTTTGGTAACCTAAATTGATTCAATTCAGTTTAAGCTACGAACTTGTAGATTGCATATTAACTTTGATTAATGGAATCATCTGTAGACCTCACACGCATCAAAGAATACATCTCAAAATTTGTGTCTTTCCCTGAGGGGGAGATGGACAACTTTTTAAAGCGACTCACGAAGAAAAAAATCCCGAAAGGAGCCTTTCTCTTAGTGCCAAACCAGGTCTGTGACTATGTGGCCTTTATCAACAAAGGGCACTTTCGTTCCTACTGCATGATCGATGGCCAGGAAAAGACGTATAACTTCTTCTTTGATGGCAATTTCTTCACTGACTACCCTAGTTTCCTTACCCGCCAGCCTTCCGTAGAATGGCATCAGGCTATGGAAGATGCCGAAGTGTTGACCGTTAACTATGTCGATATGCAAGCTGGGTATGCCGAGACACCATCTTGGGAAAAGTTTGGTCGACTGATCGCTGAATACATTATCATTGGGATTGCGGAACGAAATCGCTCCATGCTGTTTATGAGCCCGGAAGAACGTTACTTAAATCTCATGAAAACAAGACCGAAAGTAATTGCTAACATACCTCAACATTATATTGCTTCCTACTTAGGGATACAACCTGAGTCACTCAGTAGAATCCGCAAACGGCTAGCCACCTCCAAACGCATTTAGAAAACTTTCTTATGCACCCACAAGGCAAACCGTTTTGCGTTGCCAAGCACTTTGCATTAGCTGATCCAATAAAAACGAAGCCACCTGTACTCTACTTATTTTGGGCGGTGTTCTCCAAAAACAAGGTGCTTGATTGGGTAGGAAAGAAAGGTGTCTCTTCTCTTTCGTGCCATTGCTATTCGTAAGCGAACTCGCCATGACGAGCGTGAAATCAATCGAGCTTTGATAAAGTAACATTTCTTGCTCGGCCTTGGCTTCAAAGGAATTTCTAAGACCAGCCAGCCAGATCATAACCTTCAATTTCCACCCAACCAACTTTTTTGTCGATCCGGCACCGAGCGATGAAAGACATACAAATTTTTTTACGCGGCTATGTTCAATAGCACGAATAATATTGGCCGTTCCTTTATCGAGTATAGCTGTTTTTCTGCCATCCCGACCTAACGCAGAAACGACCGCATCGTTGCCCTGCACTGCGTTGAAAATATCAGGATAATTCAACACATCTCCTTTTAAAATCTCCAGATTTTGATGATTCAACCACGCGCCTAATTTTTCAGGATGACGAACCAATGCCGTCACTTCAAAGCCTTGCTGCAATGCTTGCTCAACAACTAGTCTACCTGTTCTTCCGGTAGCGCCTAATATCAATACTGATTTAATACCCACGGCTGTTGTTTTAATGTGACGTCCGAAGTACTAGTCGTCTTCCGTGTAACACGGAGTGCAGATGATTCCTTTTTTACCAATTGCAAATTGGACCACGCTGTTTCAAACAGACGAAAATATGACTCATTTAATTTTTTCATATGTGCGTTCTTCTTTAATGCAAAAGAGGGAAGAAGCGCCAAACTCTTTCATTGATCCTGGTTAAGATCAAACCAGTAAGAGTTTTATTAACTTAGATCAATGCGATGCTCTTCTTGGTTTTCCATTATCAATGCACGATTTCGCATCTAATAGAATCGCTGATTGATCTAAGTTAAGTAATGCAACCCCATCGCCAATCTTAACTTAGATCAACGGTGACTATATCCTCGCCCCTACATCTTTGCGTCAACAAAAAACAAAAAAAATGAAAACACTACTAACCAAAAGAACATTATCGTTGGCTATTGCGATAAACATGTTTGCTTTAATGATGACGATTTCATCATTTGGCCAAAAAACACAAACCGTGCGTGGCAAAGTGATTGACGAGGTCAGCCAAACTCCCCTCATCGGTGTAACCGTACAAGTGATGGGAAATTTTGAAACCATGCTGGGCGCATCTACAGATGCCGAAGGCATGTTTGATATCAAAGCCGTGCCACTTGGCAGACAAACCATCAAGGTAAGTTACGTTGGCTACGAAGAGCATCTGATTCCAAACGTAGTAGTCACGGCAGGCAAAGAAGTAATTCTAAATATCTCGCTGACCGAGGGCATTGCGCAATTAAATGAAGTGGTCATTACTGCTAACACAAAGGACGACAAAACCGCAACCAACAACGATCTCGCAGCAGTTAGTTCTCGTTCTTTCAACGTGGACGACACAAAACGCTACGCAGGTGCTTTAGGTGATCCCTCGCGCATGGCTGCCAACTTTGCAGGTGTTGGTGGAGGCAACGACTCACGTAATGATATAGTGGTTCGTGGAAATTCACCTACCGGCATGTTGTGGCAATTGGAAGGACTTAACATTCCTAATCCCAATCACTTTGGTGCTCTTAATAGTACTGGCGGTCCTGTAAGCATGCTTAACAATAATAACTTGGACAAGTCGGACTTTATCACGAGTGCTTTTCCTGCACAGTATGGGAATGCCATCGCAGGGGCATTTGATATTCGCTTGAAGGAAGGCAACAATCAACGTTTGGAAAAAGTAGCACAGATTGGTTTTGCCGGTTTTGAATTTGGATTAGAAGGCCCACTTTCTAAAAAAAGTAAAAGTTCTTTCATTATCAACTATCGATATTCCACTCTAGGTTTATTTCAAACATTGGGAATAGAATTTGGAACTGGCGGAAACACGCCCAACTACCAGGACTTGAATTACAAATTCACTTTCCCAACCAAAAATAATGGCAAAGTATCTGTGTTTGGAATTTTGGGGTCTAGCTCGATCGATCTATTGGGTAGCAAGATTGAAATAACAGAATTGCAAAAGCCCAACAACACCGACTTATATGGAAGCGAAAACCAAGATTCGTATCCACGTTATGGAACCACTATCAATGGCATCAGCTATGAGAAGAATTTATCTAAAAAAACGTTTGCAAAGTTTACCCTTGGATACAGTACTACAAATGAAAAGTTTACAGCCGATTCATTATCAAGAAATGTAACCTTAGATGTGGTCGGGCGATTCAGACGAGGCGAAGCAAAATTCAACACAGGTAAAGCTTCCTTTGTTTTCTTCACCCGCACAAAATTCAACGCCAAGAACTCGTTGACCTCTGGCATCTATATTGATCACACCCAATTTGATTTCTTCAACCGAGATACATACGCTAATGTAAACAAGGATACAGTTCGTGTAAACATTAACGACAATAATATACTAACACAGGCTTACACGCAGTGGAAGCATCGATTCAACAATCACTTTTCGTTCGCTGCAGGGGCACATTTGCAAACCTATAGCCTGAACAGCCAAACAGTAGTAGAGCCGCGCGCCAATGTCAGCTACCAAATCAATGGGCGTCAGTCATTGAGTGTCGGATACGGCCTTCATCATCAAGCACCGTCAATTTATACCTCTTATGTGCAGACAAAAACACCGACTGGAGTTGTGTACAGTAACAAAGCGCTTGATTTTATACAAAGCAATCATTACGTTATTACCTATGACTGGAATTTGACCGACAATTTGCGCTTGAAAGCGGAAGGCTATTATCAAGAACTTTCAAATGTTCCAGTAGAGAAAACCAGTTCTAGTTTTTCGGCCATCAATACGGGTGTAAGCTTCGGGCCATCTGACAAAGATAACTTGGTAAATAAAGGAACAGGCAAAAATTATGGCGTTGAACTTACCTTGGAACGCTTCTTCAGTAAAGGCTATTATTTCCTCATCACTACTTCTCTGTTTGACTCGAAATACAAAGGCAGCGATGGCATCGAGCGAAACACCGCCTATAATACTCAATATGTTTTTAACACGTTAGTTGGAAAAGAATTTAGAGTGGGCAAAGAAAGAAACTTCCTTAGCTTCAACTTAAAAGTAACTTCTATCGGTGGCCGGTACCTTACTCCTCTTAACTTCACTGCATCTCAGCAACAAGGACAAGCAGTCTATAACGAAAGCAAAGCATTTAGCGAAAAGCAAAATGGCTATTTCCGCACTGACTTTAGGATCGCCTATCGCAAAGAATACAAGAAGAGCACACTCGAAATTGCACTTGACTTACAGAACTTAACGGGAAATCAAAACATCTTTTCTCAAACGTATAACCCCCGCACGAACTCCATTGCCAATCAATATCAGCAAGGATTTTTTCCAGTGCCCTTTATACGATATACATTTTGATGTTTGAACGAAATCATGAAATGATTCAAGGACTCTCCCTCGGGAGAGTCCTTTTCTTTTGAGATCATTTATGCCCCTCAATGATCGATTAACTGAATTTAACAACTTGATTGAAAAAGAGGTAAATTTACTTAGTCTTAAGGTCGTCTCCGATAGACTGAAAATGACAATTACATCAATATCTACGCTAAGAAATCTACTTATTCTATTTCTAGTCTTTGCAGGGTTGCATTATGCGAAAGATTTCCTAATGCCATTAGCAATTGCTGGAGTATTTGCTACGCTCTTTTTGCCACTGACGATGTGGCTGGAGGCCAGAAAATTTCCGAGAGGCCTGGCAGTATTTATCTGCTTACTAGCGTTGCTGCTAGTAGTAGGTGTAATAGGTGCGTTGCTGGGCTGGCAAATATCAGAACTCATCAAAGACATTGCACTGATTAAACACAAGGGAAGTGAAGTAATCAATCAAGTTCAACAATTTATTCTCAATCATTTTGGCATTTCCATCGAGCAGCAATCGCAAGTGCTTAAAGGGCAGCAATTGTATTACACCGACATTATCCAGCGATTTGCCGGTTCCGTGACCTCTATCCTCGTTAATTTTGTCTTAATACTGGCTTACATTTTCTGCCTACTTTATTACCGAGGTCACATTAAACAATTTGTTCTCAAACTAACTGTAGCCGCACATCGGACGGAAATGAATGAAGTCCTCCACACCGCCTCACGAGTTTCACAACAGTACCTGATCGGGATTACAAAAATGATTGTGTTACTATGGATCATGTATTTTATTGGATTCTCTGTGGCAGGTGTGAACAATGTCTTGTTTTTCGCCATCCTCTGTGGATTGTTAGAAATCATTCCATACATCGGAAATATCACAGGCACTACGCTGACAGTTTTAGTGGCTGCCATTCAGGGTGCAAATCCGTCAGTGCTACTTGGCATCATCATCTCTTATGCCTTGATACAACTCTTTCAAGGATGGATTTTGGAACCGATTATCGTTGGCCCGCAAGTGAGAATTAACTCCTTTACAACTATTATTGCTTTGGTGATTGGAGAACTAGTCTGGGGGATTCCCGGGATTTTTCTGGCGATTCCACTAGTTGCCATGTTTAAGATCGTATGCGACCACAATCAGTCGCTCAAACCGTATGGCTTTTTTATTGGGGTAGTAGCATCCAAAAAAAGAGAACATGAAATAACCCGAAAGATTAGAAGTTGGTTTAGGTTGAGGCGACATAAAGAAGATTCCTGACTGTTTTCTAATTGAAGCTCATAGAACTTCATAATTTCTGATAATTCCTCTTAAAACATCTTGGTTTTTATCCCGCACTTAAACCATTCAAAAGTATTACTGTTATTTTTGCTAGATTTGCTAAAACAATGCTAGCGATATGAAAAAAGCCATTTTATTATTGTTTATTCTTATTTCAATGAAAAGTGGGTCGCTATTGGCCCAATCAGAATCAGACGCTCTACTGGGAGTCTGGGAGCGGACAAGCCAGAGTCAAAATTGACAAAGCTTCAGATAAGTTCTTTGGTAAAATTGTGTGGCTGAAAGAACCCAA
>JABFSY010000434.1 GCA_013140395.1 Cyclobacteriaceae bacterium | reverse complement strand
TTTTTATACGGAATGGCCTTAGTAGGAGGCACTGCAAATGATGGTACGATTTTCAAAATCAGAACAGACGGTACAGGCTTCGCCAAACTTCTGGACTTCAATTCAAATGTAAACGGAGAAAGACCCTTTGGGTCTTTTATGTATGACGGCACCTCTTTGTATGGCTTGACCTTGTTCGGCATTGGCAGCGCAGAAGGAACGTTGTTTAAAATAAATACAGACGGGAGTGCATATTCCATGCTGTGCAACTTTGCCAACTATCTCGCAGGGTCGCGTCCTTACGCTTCCCTTGTTTCTGAGGGAGGATTTCTATTTGGTATGACAAACCAAGGTGGAACAAATGATACAGGCGTAATATTCAGATATGCTATCGGAGTATCTGCACCCACGATCACTTCCTTCACTCCAACCTCTGGCGCTGTCGGCACAACAGTTACCATCACCGGTACAAACTTCAGCACCACACCAGCCAGCAACACCGTTCAGTTCAATGGCACAACGGCAGTTGTTACAGCAAGCACCACAACTTCTATCACTACTACTGTTCCCGCAGGAGCGACAACGGGCACAATAACTGTTACTGTAGTGGGTAATACTGCTACTAGCGCAACTAATTTTACAGTCACCGCCAGCCCGGTCATCACCATCACTACCCAGCCTTCTGATTTTATCGCATGTCTCGGGCAAAACGCCACCTTCACTACCGCAGCTTCTGGCGCTACCAACATTATTTATCAATGGCAGTTTTCTCCAGATGGCATCGCGCCCTTCACCGACATTGCCAACGGTGCCGGATACACCAACGCCAACACCGCAACGCTTTCTGTCAACACCACAGCTAATTTTGGATTGGGTCGTTATCGTTGTCGTATCAATGGTGATTTCGCATCTGAAGTAATCACTACTAATCAAGGCCTTTCTATCAACCCGATCTCTACTGCGCCCACTGTGGCGGGAGCCAACCGATGCGGAGTGGGAAGTGTAACCTTAACAGCCTCTGGCGGAACGAATGGTCAGTACAAATGGTATACTACGCCCATTGGTGGAACCGCCATTGCGGGAGAGACGAACAGTAGCTACGTTACTCCTTCGATCACGGCACCTACAAGTTACTTCGTTTCGCTAAACACCAATGGTTGCGAAAGCACTCGAACACTTGTTACCGCAACGCTTACAATTACGCCTGCACCCACCGCAACTGGAGCAAGTGGTTGTCCGGCAAGCGCGGTAACGCTAACTGCCTCTGGCGGAACGAGCGGGCAATACAATTGGTACACGGTTGCAACAGGAGGAGGCGCAATTACAGGCGCAACAAACAATACGTATGAGATTGCTTCCCTTACTAATACTTCCACGTTTTACGTTAGTCTTACTATCAGCGGATGCGAGAGTACACGCACGGCTGTGACAGCCACTCTACTTTCTACTGGTTGCGCGCCCGTGATCACCACGCAAACACTCGCCACACAGGTAGAAGGCAAAATAGAAATCAATCTGCAATCGTTCATCACTACACCCGGCACATTAGATCCAACTTCAATTAAAGTTATCACACAACCGGCCAGTGGAGCCGTAGCTTCCATCACCAATTTTTTACTTGTCATCGATTACAAAGGCAAACCGTTTTCGGGAAAGGAAACGATCATCATCGAAGCATGTAACACGAATGGACTTTGTGCGCAACAAACGTTTACTATTGAGGTTGCTGGTGATGTTATTGTCTTCAATGCAGTGTCTCCCAATGGCGATGGCAAAAATGAATTTTTGGTTTTACAATTTATCGAATCAATATCGCCCAAAAATCAAGTGAGTATCTACAATCGATGGGGTGATGAAGTGTTTTCGATTGCGGATTATGATAATAAAACGCGTGTTTTTGTAGGACTTGGCTCAGGTGGAAGTAAGCTTCCTTCGGGAACCTATTTTTATAAAGTCAACTTGATAGGTGCAGGCAAAACGTTGACAGGCTTTATTTTATTAAAAAACTAACAGCGATGAATAACGTCAACGGATGTTTGAAATTGAAATCGCCCTCACATGATCATGTGATTTCAACTCAAAAAAAAATTAGTGATATTTGGTATATGAAAAATTACTTTGCGGCTGTGTTGATCTTCTTCTGCCTTTCTGCATCAGCTCAACAAGACCCACTTTATTCACAATACCTTAACAATCCATTTGTGCTCAATCCGGCCTATGCCGGCCTAACCAACAACCTTAATTTTTCCTTGGGCTATCGCAGCCAATGGGCAGGCTTTGAAGGCAGTCCTAAGACCATCAATTTTAACTCACACATTTCTCTGCATGATAATAAAATGGGTGCGGGCTTGATGGTCATCTCTGACCAAATTGGAAACAGCACCATCAACGAGATATTCGGCAGCTACAGTTATCGTATCAATGTAACGGATAGCAAAATTTTGTCGTTCGGCTTGCAGGCAGGCATTGCCAACTACCAAATCGATAACTCAAAAGTAAATCCATTCGATTCAGGTGATCCACTGTTCCAGGGCAATAACAGCGAAACAAAACCGAGTTTTGGGTTTGGCGCTATTCTAAAAGACGACAAGTTTTTTATAAGCCTCTCGGTGCCGCGCATGCTAAGCACCACTATTGAAACCCAGGGCAAGCAAGCCTCTTTATACACCCAACATTACTACCTGATGGGTTCCTATTTATTCTTCTTGTCGGAGCGCATCCGTTTCAAGCCATCCACGTTGTTGAAGTTTGTCAGTGGGGCACCTGCATCTGTTGATCTGAATGCTTCTTTTATCATTAATGAAAAATACCAGGCCGGTTTACTCACACGCAGTTTCAACACCTATGGACTTTTCGTGCAAGCACTGTGGAACGATTCATTCCGCTTTGGTTATACTTTTGAGATGCCGACCGGCTCATCAGTAGGTACCAATTTCACGAGCCATGAGATCACCATCGGTTATCGCCTCAATGCACTTGGCTTTCATCGGAACAATGGGGTGTTGAGTTACTAGGAATAACATCACCACGATTTCTGTGAAGATATTCAACCAGTAGAAGAAAAACGGTTCATGCTAGTCTATCAACTTTTCTCCTCGCGCAATCTTGATCAACAGCTGAACACTGTGCGCATTGAATTTCTTAAATAAATTTTTGCGGTGTGTTTCAATGGTCAGGGGACTTAAGCAAAGCTTCTCCGCAATTTGTGGTCTGTTCAATCCATCTGCTAAGAGTTGTAGTATCTCCTTCTCTCTCCTTGTGACAAGGGGAACATCCGTCTTTAACTTGACCGTTTGGAACTGTTCAAGCACTTTCTCATTAGCCGCGTTACCTCTCTCCTTGTGACAAGGGGAACATCCGTCTTTAACTTGACCGTTTGGAACTGTTCAAGCACTTTCTCATTAGCCGCGTTACTTAAGTATACCCTGCCGGCCATAACCGTTTCAATGGCCACCAGCAAATCAGAGCGCTCCATATTTTTCAGCAAGTAACCATTGCCTCCTCGTTGTAGTAACCCGGTGATAATACCTGCTTCATTGGTAGATGTTAATCCAATTATCTTTACTTTTTTGTGATGCACTCTTATTTTTTCGCATAGCTCGAGGCCATTCATATCGGGCAAGCTGATATCTAATAAAATAATATCGGGTTCTTCGTTGGCCAAAAAGGCAAGTGCATCCGCTGCCGTTTTTGATGCCCCCACAATCTGAATAGAGCCCTGATCGCGCAGCATGGTTGCTATGCCATCGCTTACAAGGGGGTGATCATCTACGATTAATATTTTTATCACAGTGTGAATAAATCTGTTATCTTAATTAAACCTGAAAATATCTTGACTATCCTTCATTGATTAAAAAATCCATCATAATAGTAGTACCTACATTTTTCTGCGAGTCTATGCTCATTTTTCCGTTCAAATAGTTTACGCGACTTTGGATAGTGGCAATCCCCGCATGATTTTTTTCATCTTTTGCCAGCGTATCAAAGCCCCGACCATTGTCTTCTACAATTACACTGAGGCGTTCGTTTTCCCTGATAAATTGAATGATAGCTTCTGTGGCGTTCGCGTGTTTGATCACGTTATTTAATAACTTCTGAATGATTCTGAACAACATGATTTCTGTAGTGGCATTCAAACGCTTATTCATCCCATGCACTTCCAGTGATACATTCAATAATTTTCCGGCACTGATGTTGTCACACAAATCCTTTATGGCATTGGCCAATCCCAGTTTCATCAATACCTCTGGCATCATGTTATGCGCTATTCGTCTTACTTCCACAGAAGCATTATCCACAATGTCGTAACTTTTTTGAAACAGGTCGTTCTCTTTTAGCAAAGGGGTGTCGTGCTGAAGTGTGCTAAAATACATTTTGACGGTTGAGAACAATCCACCTAACCCATCGTGTAAATCCTTAGCAATACGGGTACGCTCCGCTTCCTGCCCGTTGATCATGCTTTGTAAAGACATAACCTGCTGCTGTCCCTCCAAAAATTTAATTTGTTCTTGCTGGTACTTTTTCTGTTGTTCCGCCAGCAGGTGCTTCTGTCGCGAATTTCGATAAAACAATCCGAGGATGACCAGGGCAGCGGACGAAGCGATACCGCCCGCTATCAAAAGTTGATTACGCCTTACTACTTCTAATTCATTTTGTGTATTCGTGATGGTCAAGGCTGCAATCTCCCGCTCCTTCTTCTGGTTTTGATATTTCGACTCTAACGAAAGGGTAATTCTCTGCGTTTCCTGATTGAGTGCACTATCGGCATATATTTTATTTTGCTCCGCAAATAGCAATGCTTTTTTAAAGTCTTCCTTTTTCGCGGCCAGGTTTTTAAGTATCATATACGAACTGGCCACCACCTGATACAACTTTAATTCCCTTCCTATGGCGTTCGCTTCCAGGGCATACTTTTCTGCCTCCTTTTCGTTTTTGATTTTATAGTAAAGGTTAGCCACGTTGTCGGCCGCTTCACTTTGTAACAGCCGGTTGCCTAAACTCTTATTCAATTGATACGATTTCAAATAAGCGATACTAGCCGCCTGATAGTCACCAGTAGTTTGGTAGTAAAAGCCTTCGTTGTTAGCAACCATTGCAGACAGTACGAGATTATTAATGGAACTATTAATGGCGATGGCCGAGTCCAGGTATTTTCTACTTGTAGCAATGTCATGCTCATTCACATAGGCATCAAACACAGTGAGGTGAAGCAGTACACGGTAACGAGCTTCGTGTGGTTATCCTTTTATAAATAGACCCTTTTTTCCGTAATCAATTGCTTTGGCATACTGTTTTTCTCCGAGGAAATTGTACGCAATGCTGCTATAGGTTTGTGGCAACATGTTTTTTAGTTGTGTGGAGCGAGAAAGATCAATGATTTGAACCGCCTTCAACAAATAGTCGATCGAGGCGCTATAGTCAGACTGGTAATTGTGAACATAGGCAAAGGCGTTATAGCAATTCACTTCTAATGCAGTATCACCAAGCGTCCGCGCTGAGCGCAATGCTTCGTTCAAATAATAATTGGCACTGTCGTAGTTGTTTAGGTTAGTGTAGGTCATCCCTAGCCGATAGTGCATTCTGGCCAAATTTTTTTCGTTCCCGATCATTTTTGCCAATTGCAAAGCCTGGATGGTGTACTTTCGAGTTGAATCGTACAACCCACGATCAAAAAAGTAGCGATGTAGCTGATCGTAGGCGCTTACTGAATTGCTGTCGCGCTTGGGTTTTGCGGCAATGCGAAGGAGGCTATCAATATATCTTTTCGATATCGGTTGCGCAACTAATTCACAGCTAAGCAAGACGATGAAGCCCGCAAACATGAAATACTTGCCTCCTTTTTTCATCTGCCTAAAGTAAGGTTTTGTAACCTATCGTCTTCTACCTGCTTTCAGGTATTTTTTTGTCAACTAATTCATGGTTTTCAGGTATTGATCTTGGATTACAACAAGTCTACTTTTAATGACACAAAGTGCACACTTAATTAATAACAAATATGAAAAAGGTCTTCTTCTTAGTTGTAGCATTGATAGCAACCATCAGTGCCTTCTCAACCGTGCGCACGGTAAGCAGCAACCCAGCAACGATCGGTCAGTTCAGTACGATACAAGCTGCCATTGATGCAAGCGCAGATAGCGATACAGTATACGTATATGGAAGTCCTAACGTGTATGCCGCCTTCACTATCCTGGACAAAAAAATAACGGTGATCGGCCCTGGTTGGAGCCCGGACAAAAATCTCCCTTTGCAGACTATTGTCAATGGCGCAACCCTACGCAACTCTCCTGCAGGGGGAAGTCCGGATGGATCTGAGATACATGGACTTGTTTTTATTGGCCTAGTAAATCTTTCCACAAATGCGGTGACCGGTGATATTGGCGTTAACAACCTACGAATAATTCGGTGCCAATTTAATACCACGGTTAATCACCAGTTGGGAGTAAGCGGATTTCTGTTTGAGGGCTGCATTTACTATGGCCGAGTTAGTTTCGCTTCGGCACAGACTTATCAAAACATTCTTTTTCAAAACAATATGTTCTTCTTTAATCAAGGTATAAGTGGCATGGTGG
Organism: Cyclobacteriaceae bacterium; assembly: GCA_013140395.1. Lineage (GTDB taxonomy): Bacteria > Bacteroidota > Bacteroidia > Cytophagales > Cyclobacteriaceae > ELB16-189. The sequence goes on along the minus strand of JABFSY010000434.1, from coordinate 1,019 downwards.
GTGGTCTTACCAATAGTGTAAATGTACGCTTCGATCACAATCTCTTTTATAGCAACAACAATAGTGGAGGAGCTTCGATCTTTATTTTTGAAGACAACTGCCGGTTCCTTTCCTTGACAAATAACATTTTCAACCAGGCCAATGTGGGGAGCTCAGTGAGCTTTAGTACCTATTCCAATAACATAACCAATAACGTTTCTCTGAATGTTGCCAACGCTACTTCCAATGCAACTCCATGGGCAATTAATAACAATGTAGATGGTGGTGGAAATGTTGCCAACACAAACCCCGGAATGGTCGATCAAACTACTATTAACACGGGAAGTAGTTCCGCTTTGCAAAATTTTACCATCGCAAGTGGCCCTGCCAATAATTCAGGTAGTGATGGCAAAGACATGGGGTTGCTTTTTGATGCAACCGGAAGCTTAAACTGGGTCAACAGTCGCAACAGCCGTGTACCACGTATCTTCAGCATGAACATCACCACACCTACCGTAACACCCGGAGGGAATTTAAGTGTGACGGTAGATGCACGAAAGAGCAATTAAATGCTATCTAGTACTTCCCGTTTTGTTTGCAAACTATCTCCACAGTCGTCCATTGACCGTGGACTGTGGACCCTTGTACTACTTATTTCTCTTTCCGGAACTTCTATTCTTAGTTTTTCACAGAGTGTAGTAAGGGCAGAATATTTTTTTGATAGCGATCCCGGAGCGGGAAATGGAACGCTGATTTCGTTTACACCTACGGGAGGCGATGTTGCTTTCACAACTAATATTCCGACCACCTCGTTGAATCAAGGATTTCATCAGCTCGCTATTCGTCTTAAGGAAAGCGGTGGGTTGTGGAGTCAATTTGAAGTTCGCGGATTTTATATCACCGCAACAACAAGCGATGCCGCAAATATAACAGCTGCCGAATATTTCTTCGATACAGATCCAGGAAACGGAAACGGCACCCCAATTTCCGTCACAGCCGGACCCACTACAAATTTTACAGTCAGTATTCCTACCTCTAGC
>JABFSY010000399.1 GCA_013140395.1 Cyclobacteriaceae bacterium | reverse complement strand
AGGTGGTTTGTATCGGTCGAACGACCAAGGTGAATCCTTCAACCTGGTCGTTGACAAAAAAGAATTGATTGACCGTCCGTTCTATTACTGCAATGTAGAAGCAAACCCACTGAATGCTGATGTTGTGTTTGTGATGTCCACTGATTTCTTTAAATCTAAAGATGGAGGGAAGACCTGGCAAAAGATTACACCACCCCATGGTGATAATCATGATTTGTGGATCAACAAGAAAGACACTTCAATATTGATTCAATCCAATGATGGTGGCGCGAATGTTTCTGTTAATGGCGGCAAGACATGGTCATCACAAAGCAATCAGCCTACTGCAGAGATCTATCAGATTGAAGCAGATGATCAATATCCCTATTGGATCTATGGTGGGCAGCAGGACAATACCACAATATCAGTTCCTAGTTTGCCACCGTATGATGCACCTGGGGGCCCTGCCAGTTTTTGGATGGCAGTAGGGGGATGTGAAACCGGTCCGGCTATTCCAAAGCCCGGAGATGCCAATATTGTTTACTCCAATTGCAAAGGTCGGTTTGGCGTTTATGATAAAAGAACGGGGCAAGAAAGAATGTACATCGTTGGAGCTTCTAATATTTACAGCCATCAACCGGACGAATTGAAATTCCGTTTTCAACGGGTATCTCCTATTCACGTATCTCCTCATAACTCCAACATCGTTTACCATGCTTCGCAGTATTTGCACAAAACGACCAATGATGGATTGACGTGGGAAATTATCTCACCTGATCTGACAGCACGCGAACCGGATAAACAGGTTATCTCCGGCTCTCCAATTACTCGCGACATTACCGGAGAAGAATATTATAGTACTATTTATGATGTGAAAGAATCATCGCTCAAGCAAGGCTTGATTTGGGTAGGCGCAAACGATGGGCCGGTGCATGTGACTTTAGACGGTGGCAAAAAATGGGAGAACGTAACTCCAAAGTCATTAGCATCCGGTGGACGTGTCGATTGTGTGGAGCCATCACCTCATAAAGAAGGGAAAGCTTATTTCTCTGTATTGCGTTATCAATTGGGAGATTGGAAACCTTACATCTTTAAAACGATCGACTTTGGTAAGAATTGGGTTTTATTGACTGATGGCAAAAACGGAATCCCCAATGATTTTCCCATTCGCGTGGTAAGAGAAGATCCATCTGTAGAAGGACTGCTCTATGCAGGAACTGAGTATGGAATGTACATTTCTATGGACGATGGAATCACCTGGAAATTATTTCAACAAAATCTTCCCGTCACACCCGTAACAGATATTAAAATTTTCAGAAAAGACTTAATGATCTCTACAATGGGTCGTTCGTTCTGGATACTGGATAACATTTCTCCGTTACATCAATTGGTTGAAGCCAAGAAAGCAAAGTCTTATTTGTATAAACCCCTCGATACATATCGCTATCGCTTTACGGGATCTGGAAAATCAGATCTGGTGAACTATCCTGCGCCATCGATGGTCATTGATTACTACTTAGCCACCAAAGCTGTAAACGATATCAAGGTGGAAATTCTTTCGGGTCAAAAAGTAATTCGCACGTTTACCAGCGTACTACCACCAAAAGACACAACTCAATATGGTGAGAAGAATATGGCTACCGGATTTATTAAGAAGGATGTTAAGGCCGACATTGATAAAAAAGCGGGCGCCCATCGATTCCGCTGGGATCTGCTACATGAAGGACCGTGGGATAAAAACCCAGCTAAAAATAAAAAGGGCGGCCCTATGGTAGGCCCAGGTACTTACGAGGTGAGGCTCACTGTGGATGGGCAGACGCAATCAAAAATTTTCAAGGTACTTCCGGACCCAAGAACCGTAGGGAAAATCAATGGGGATGATATTAAGTTGCAGGAAAAACTAGCATTGCAGATTGTTGTGCTGGAAGATAGTTGTAAGCGTGTTGTTGACCGTATCAAAGAACAGCATAAAAAATTAAGTCAACTGATCAAAGAAAACAAAGCCAGCGAATCTCAAAAAGCGTTGGTAAAACAGTTGACTGTTTTAGAAGAAGAGCTGATCATGAAAGAAGGGCATTATCAAAAGCCGGTGTTGATTGATCAACTCAACTACCTGCGTCAGATGCTGGATCAGGCCGATCAAAGGCCGGGAAAAGATGCATTTGATCGCTATGAAGAACTAAAAATAATGGCTGAAAAAATCTTGATTTCGTTTCAAATTTTGAAGGAAAAGATATAAGTGTTTTAGTAATGTTAAATAATTTATTTTTTCATATGACCGTTCGAATTAGCTCGCATTTTTCTAACCGTTTAATCAACTTTTGCTAGTAACATTATTGAACAAAGGGTTCCGTTCTTTAACATTCAAACTTTAACTAGTTTATTTAAAGAACGGACGGTTTGCTTTTCCAAAAATCCGACCTTACATTTACTTCAGTAGTGGCTTAGAAAATAAACACATTTGTTTACTAGATGAAAACAAGCATCAGTTTTTTTGCGATTTTAATTGTCGCGACATCTTGCTATTCTACTTTTCAGACCAATAAGACACTTCGAGACTATGACGAAAAGATCACTTTCAAAATTGATCAAGTCCAAGAGGGAGGGCAAATATCTACTGGCAATAGTAGTATTCGGCCAAGTAGAGGATACAAGTTTGTTTTCGTGTTTTTCACTTTTACAAACAACACATCGTCAAAACTAGATCTCAATTTTGACAATATTTTACTAGTAGACATAGAAAACAAAATAAAATATAAGCCGGAGTTTAGTATGAGAACTGGGCCAGTCAACTTAATGGGAAGAATCGATTCATTCATACTTGCTAACGACTCAAAAAGCAGGAAGCTTGTTTTTTTGTTTCCCAAAGATAGAAAAGCTGAATATTTGATCGTAAATGACAAGCTTATCCAAATCGATTACAAGTAAATTTTTTACCCCTTACATTTTCATGAAGACGCATCGATCAAAAAAAAATCGTTGACTCATACACCTCAATTAACGAGCATAAGCACTTCTTTCGTTGAACGAAAAAATGCATGGTTTGTAATTTTTCCCATCCCGCTCATTAGAGTACTCCAGCTTGTTAAAACACCTACTAGTTTGCTAAAACAAGCGCCTCGTTGCATTCAAATGTTCTTTTCTTAAATTCGGAGAAAGAATCCCAAAAAACAGTTAAGAAAAATAAAATCTAAAACCAATGAACTTGTTTAAAACCAGGCAGCCGGAAGAACCACAAGCTATTGAAGTAAGCGGCCGTCAGTTGAGATGCCCGATCTGCAGCAATACACTTTTCTGGACAAGGCAAGCCCAACTCAACACGGCAGTGGCCACTTTCTTCAATATGGATTGGGCCAACAAAAGTGCGAGTTGCTTTATTTGCTCGGATTGCACGCACATCTCTTGGTTTCTTGGTGGCCAATAGTAGATAGATAGCTACATCATTATCATCGCAAACCGTATGAATATTATCCCCGTACTTGCTTGTAAGGACATGGCGAAATCACTCCGCTTCTATCTGGAGATACTAGACTTTGAGCTAGTGGGCACATGGCCAGAAATGAGTTCGCCAGCTTTTAGCATCCTTCATCGTGGTGGAGCTGAATTACACTTGTCGACTTATCCTGGTGACGGAGTACTGGGCTCAGTCGTTGCAATTGTTGTAAACGACATTGAAAACCTTTTTCGGCTGTATGTTTCCCGTGGTTTGGTGCCCATAAAAAACGATTCTCCGGTTCACCTGGGGCCAACCCAACAAACCTGTGGAACAACAGAGTTTTATGTGGATGACCCCGGTGGCAATACATTGCGGTTTATCCAACGATCTTAAAAATATTTTTTTCCGTATTGTCCGAAAAGGTCAGAGACCCGCGTCATAGAAGAAATAAACCCAATTAAAACCAATTTTTATGGAAAAATTCATGCTTATCTTTCATGGCGGCAGCGATGTGGCGCCAGAAATGAAATCACCAGAAGCGATGCAAAACCACATGCAGAAGTGGTTCGCCTGGATCGAAAAACTACAAAAGGAGGGACGCTATGAAAGTGGCGAAGCCCTGTTACCTCACGGAAAATTTGTGAGCGGTCCAAACAAACTGGTCACAGATGGTCCGTTTGCAGAAAGTAAAGAACTGGTAGGTGGGTACTTTATCGTGCTTGCAAAAGACATCGAAGATGCAGTGAAACTGACGCACGATTATCCCGACTTTGTTTTCAACGGCAAAGTACAGGTAAGGCCTATACAGAAGTTTGATATGTAAAGCATTTAGCCGGTAGCAAATTGGTAATCGGCAAGGTCAAACCTTTGTCAATTACCTTTTTTAATGATTGAAATCTAAACAAAAATTATATCGTGAAATACATAAAACTGTTTTCCTTAATCCTGGTAATAATGTTTGTCGCCAGTTGCTGCTCAACCTCAGCAGAAAAGCAAAATACTGAGATAGTCATACAGATGTTCGCGGCCTTCAATGCGCATGATTGGCAGAAGATGAACTCTTTCTATTCATCAGACGCTGATTATCTCGATCCTGCGTATGGAATTGGGTACGTTAAGAAATCATCACAAGAAATAGTGGAAAAGTACAGTGATATGCAGAAAATGTTTCCGGACATCCACGATGAAGTGAAAAGCTTATATGCGGCAAACGATAAGGTTACAGTAGAGTTTGTTTCTACGGGCTCATCGGGCGACAGCATAAAATTTTCATTACCGATTTGTGCTGTACTTACTTTTAAGGACGGGAAGATCGTTCGCGATGCTACGTACTACGATAATCACTAATTGTCGTGGCTGACGAAGCCAACGTCCATCAACTCATTGGTCATCTCTTCCGTCACGAGGCGGGAAGAATGACTGCTGTGCTTACAAGGTTTTTAGGTGCCGAAAACTTAGATGCCGCAGAAGACCTTGTGCAAGATACTTTACTGAAAGCCATGGAAGCTTGGCGAATTCAAGGGGTTCCTAACAATCCATCCGCTTGGCTTTACAAAGTAGCGCACAACAAGGCCATTGATTGGGTGAGGCGCCATCAAAACCAATCCAAAATCTTGAGCAAATATCAAACTCGCCTTGATGAAACGCCAGGGGAAGTTTTTGCTGAAGACGAAATACGAGATAGTGTGCTGCGGATGATGTTCGCGTGCTGCCACCCATCTATACCGGTAGAGTCTCAAATAGCTCTCACGCTAAAAACGTTGGGCGGATTGGGTGTCTTGGAAATTGCTCGCGCATTCTTAACAACCGAAGAAACAATTGCCAAACGTATCTATCGCGCCAAAGAAAAAATCAAAGAGCAAAAAATAAAACTAGATCCACCAAGTGTTTTTGAACTGCCACAAAGGCTCAATAGCCTGCTTCACGTTCTTTACCTTTTGTTTAATGAGGGCTATTACACAAGTAGTGGAGACGCACTTATACGCGAAGACTTGTGCGCAGAAGCGATGCGGCTTAACTATTTGTTGATCAATCATTCTGCCACGAATCTGCCAAAGGTAAATGCATTGATGGCGCTAATGTGTCTGCAATCGTCTCGATTTGAAGCCCGAACGAGCGTGTCGGGGGAAATCATCCTACTCGAACATCAAGACCGAAACAAATGGAATCAGATGTTGATTCAAAAAGGCCTTTGGTTTCTAGAGAAGGCATCAACCAGCCCCACACTAAACGAATACCTGATTGAAGCATCCATTGCCTCTGTTCATGCGCTTGCCAAACGCTTTGAGGATACTTCCTGGGACAAGTTGATTGCGCTCTATGATGTGCTTCTTGAAATCAAGCCAAGTCCTATTGTTAGACTCAATCGAGCCATTGCAATAGGTTATGCCTTTTCAGCCGAGCAAGGAATTAAAGAACTTCAAAAAATAGAAAAGCTGGAAGGCAATGGCCACTACTATGTGGCGCTCGGAAATTTTTACTTGAGGTTAAACGACTACGGTGCTGCATTAACTAGTTTCCAAAACGCTCTCGCAAAGACATTTCATACCCAGGAGCGCGAACTGATTGAACAAAAAATAATTTTGAGCAAACAAGGCGGCTTACCAAATGGAACCGATTTCCCAACCGCGCTGTAGTTTTACAACTCCTACAGTTTGAAGTGTCATTTTTCCAGACTCGAGGAAGAATTGGTCAGTTATCGTATAAGCTCCACCATTGACAAAAATTTCGATCACAGATTGATCTACAAAGAATCTTACTGTAATCTCTAATGGCTTCGAAGCAATCAACACCGATTCAACGGACGAAAAATCTTTTTGAAAGGAATGATTTTTACTTTTGGTCCGATCGAAGATGAACTGGCCATTGGCATACCCAAGAACAATTTTATCTTCTGCACCTTGCGACAGAATAAGTTGGCTGCTATCCGCCATATGAATTTCCATCTCAAAACTGCCGGAGCCCGGTTGACTTAAAATTTCTATTTCTTTCTGTCTAAGGGAAGTCACCTCTTTGATGGGGTTTGACACCAACTGGATTTTGTCCTCTACCTTTACCAAGCGGAGTTCTCTTGGCAATGACATGGCACCTCGCCACGGATGAGTAGGGACTTGATTAGCATATGTCCAATTGTTTAACCAACCTATCATGATCGTCCGCTGGTCAGGCATATCGTTAAAAGTGATTCCTGCATAGAAATCTTTTCCGTAGTCCAAAAACTGATGCTCGCTGTTGGCATCCTTTCGAAAAGTGTTCCCGTCAAATTCACCAACAAAATATTGCATGCCCACAAACTTGCTACCCTGTGGATGTGCGCCCGATAAGGACAGAACCCATCTCATCTCATTGGCACCATCGACCTTCACTTGATACAAATCCGGGCATTCCCAAACACGGGTCGTATCGCCCGCGCCTGTAAACTCCCCGGTCAGTTGCCATTTTAGTAAATTCGATGATTCGTAAAACTGAACTTTGAAAAGATCGGGCACGACTAATGCCATCACCCATTTTTTGGCAGCCTCGTACCAAAAAACTTTGGGGTCGCGAAAATCTTTTCGCTGAATATCCAGTATTGGATTGTCGGCATATCGTTTCCACGTTCTGCCTTTGTCCGTGCTATACGCTAGACTCTGGTGCTGCGCAATCCCCTGACCGCTTTTATGGACGTTGGAGGTGTAAATAGCAATCATCGCATCAACTCCAAATCCTGCTGAGTTGGCATGATCTACTACCACCGTTCCGGAAAAAATCATGGTGCTATCTTGAGTGGCGGGATTGGCATACTCTTCAATCGCAACGGGTAAATGTTTCCAATGCAACAAATCGGTACTGACTGCGTGCCCCCAACTCATGTGCCCCCACGTGGTTCCGAAAGGATTGTATTGATAGAACAAATGATACTCGCCTTGTAAATAGACCAACCCGTTCGGATCATTGATCCAGTTTTTAGCGGGTGAGAAATGATAGCGTGGACGATAGAGTTCGCTATAGGTATTAGCCTCTTTTTCTTTGGAAGGAATGCAACTTACTGCCAAACAAAAAAACAAAAACGCCAAAAAGTAATTACGCATCTTTCAACAATTTTAAGGAAGCTGAGTTAGTACAATACCGCAGGCCGCTCGGCTCGGGTCCATCGGCAAACACATGCCCCAAGTG
>JABFSY010000387.1 GCA_013140395.1 Cyclobacteriaceae bacterium | reverse complement strand
TTTCTTCTTCGTGATGTTATTCTTCGCATTTAAATATGATTTGTGAAGATGGCCTATACAAATCAGTAAATGTTTGTCGGAAATAAAGTCTACGTATTTGTTTTTCATCAAGTAACGCCAATAGTTTAAGCCCTCTAAAATAGCATTTAAACTCGATAATTATTGGAGGAAATTTGTTGGGTGGCAGAAGTTGAGCCAAGATAGTCTTAACAGTTTGAGTGTTGGATCGTCACATGTTTCATTACTCCAAAGTCCAAATTGTCACCGAGCCGTCAATTTTCCCCGTGGTAAATCTTTGTTAGTAAGTTGTCAGACGTTTAAACCCGAAAGGAATTTGCGGCTGGTGGCGAGTAGCGCCCAATTTTTAGTTTCTGGTAGGCACGGTGGTTCGTACCAATTAGTAGGCCTGAATTAAAACGTCAGTTAGAATATTCAACTTGTGGTGTAGCTATCTGATTTGGCAATATATAGTTAAAGCAATTGTCTCGCGGCCATAAAAAAAGAACGTTTCAATTCTCCAGCATGACAAACGCACCCCAATAATAGGGATGAGGATATTTTTTTCCCAGCTCCAGCTGGGCTGTTTTAAGCGCCTGGGCTTTGCTCATGCCACCCATCCAATTGGAATAAAATGAAATCATCAGTTGTTGTGTGGCAATGTCATCTACTTTCCATAAACTCATGATAATGGATTGTACGCCTGCTGTTTGAAAGGCGCGCTGCAAGCCATATACACCTTCGCCATTTTGCACTTCGCCACGGCCTGTTTCGCAGGCGCTGAGCACCACAAGATCTGTATTGTCTAAATTGAGATTAGCTGCTTCATAGGCTGTTAGTATTCCGTTTTCTTCTTCGAGTTGTTCCTGGTTTTGTATAAAGTTAGATGCGCCCGTAAGCAGTAGACCCGATCGTAACAGTGGATTCTGATCGTCACCGGTATTTATTTGATTGGCTTTATTTTTTTCATCTACAAAAAAACCATGTGTGGCAATGTGCAATACCCGCGGATGATTTACTTTTTTCAGGTGGGCTTCGGTTGCCTGTTCAGCCATAAAAGAAGAGGTGATAAGTCTGCCATTTTTTAAGATTGTTTCCACTTTGTTTATCTCTTCCTGGGTGCCTGCCAATGGGCTAATGCCGGTGCGGTCGGTGTCTGCCGCGATGTCCATCGCTTCACCACGTTCGCGTGCGGGAGTCAGTTCATTTCTTTTTTGTTTTCCTAAAAAGAAAGTAGGGAAACCAAATAGGGTGGCCGTAGAAGAGCTCATGCGTTTGATGCGCCTTCCTTTAAGAGCCAGTAAATCTTTGGTGTTGGAAAGGAGCGTTAAATTTTTCTCGGCTACTAAATAATTTCCACCGGGTAGCAGAAGTGTATTCAAATTGATTTGGTTATACACACCATCCAACGACAAATACAATCTTGATTTTCCTGCTACGGCTGGGGCAATAGTGGCCCAAAAATTTTGATAAGAGAGAGTGTCTTTCAATTGCACCGTAATGGCATTCTTATAGAAACGTAGCGCGCGGCCTTCCAATAATTTTCCGTTGGGCAGCACCACAAGCTTTGGCGCAAGTTTGGTTTCGGCCGTAAGCACGAGGGCCGCATAGATAACACTATCGCGCACATAGCGATCATAATATCTGAAGCGCACCATTTCAATAGCAGCCTCTTGTGGGCCAAGCGAAGCTTGTACTTGCTTCCAGGTTACGCGCTGCCCGCCTTTATCCTCAGTCATATCTTCGGACGTAATGTTCATTTCCTTTTCCAATGTATTGATGGAAATCTTTAATGAATCGATACGCGCCTGTTTGGTTTTCAGGTCAATCCCCGAAAGGGCGTAAAGTTTTGATAATTGGTCGCGTTGGTTTGTCCACCGATAATACGAGTTCACCATGGCAGAGTCTGTGCTGGTAAGAATTCGTTTTTTTATTTTGTTGGATGCGTTTAACAATATGGCTTTGGTGGCCAGTTGAATATTATACATATCGCCAACAATGGCAGGATTTGCTTTGGCCCGCTGAATGGCGAACGAATGAAAGTTGCGGAAATAGCCGCTGGTATTACTCCAGAATTGTGCTTTCTCTTCATCGCTCATGAAGTAAAAATTCTCTTCGGTGTATTGCAAAAGAGATCGTGTGATGTCCGCCCACTCGGCCTCTGTTTTTTCATATTGGCCTGTAGCCTGATAGTAGTTTGCCCAATGAAATTGCGTGCCTATTTGCGAGATTCGATTTTCCTCTTTACCAGATTTCTTGCGGATAATTTTCACTTCAGCCAAATGTTCACCGGCCTTGCCGGTTTCTTTCAGGCATAACTCTGATACAGCCAGGTTTTCAAGCATCGTTGCCAAACTTGATTGTTCTATTTCTGATAGGACGGGCTTGCGATGATAAGCATCAATGCAAAATTGATACTGCACTTTTGCTTTTTCAAACTGTTTGTTTTGCTTCGCAATGAGGCCAAGATAATTATGCAGATTTATAGAAAGCCAATGTTCACTTCCACCCTCTTCTTCGGCAATCAATAACAATTCATTGGTTTCTTTCTCGGCTTGGTCATACTTTTCGGTATTAAAATAATTCCAAGCCAACTCAGAGCGCACTTTGGCATAATAGAATTTCTTACCGTACTTTTTTTCAATAAATCTTGTGATTTGGAGTAGAATGTTTTCGCAATTGTGAAAGCGGCCCACCTTTGAATAGAACGCTGCTAGCTTTTCGCCAGCCTCTACATACGTATCAGGGTTAGTTAGTGAATCGCGTTGGGTGATATCAAAGGCTTCTTTGAAAAGTGCTTCCGCTTCTTTGTTTTTATCTCGTGTATTTTTTAATTGTGCCAATGCAACCAGATAAGATTCTGCTGTCGAGCTTTTACCGTATTCAGAGGCCCGAATAATAGTAACGGCATCGGAAAGATATTTTTCAGCTTCCTCCAGGCGATTTCGGTCATGATAAAATTGGCCTAACTGGAGCAGAAACGTTGCGTAGCTTGAGTGGGCAGTGCCATATAACTTTCCGGCTACTTCAACAGCCTCGCGTTTATATAGTTCGGCATTAGAAAATTCTTTTAGGTCGGTATAGCTGTTGCCCAGTAGGGTGAGAAGGTTTGCGTAGGTGAAATTTAATTTCCCAACATTGGCGTCTAAGAAGGCTACTTGCTTTTTAGCCAGCTCCACTGCTTTTTTATAATCGTTTAAGGCGTAATAGGCATTGGCAATTTTATATTGGGTGTAATGATAATCCTGATCTAAAATACCGGATTCCTTTGCGAAACCTGCTGCTACTTGTGTATATAATTTTATAGCTTCAGAATATACGCTGTTATAAGCATGAATATCGCCCAACACCGTTAAGCTTAATATGTGCGTAACCGATCCGTTTCCAAAATTCGTTTCGGCAACCTGTATTGCTTTTTCGGCATAGATCTTTGCCTGCTGATAGTCATTGAGGTATTTATAACAGTCTGCAATTCCGCTTAAGGTATTGCGACACATGGTGGCAAATCTATTTTCGTGAACGCTGAAAATAGACCATGCATTTTGGTAGTGCTCCAAGGCTTCTTGGTATTGATTTCTGGAATCATACGCATCGCCCAAATAATATTCAGTATCGGCAAGGTTTACACTGTCTTTTAACGCTACCAGCGTGGGCTTTAATTCATTTAATAAGGCAATGGTTTTATCATTGCCATGCGAAGAATTATAAAAGTTGGCCAGGCCAATGATGGCCTCATGATAGCGGGTTGAATTAGTACCCGATATTTTTCTTCTTATTTCAATGGCTTTAACATAGTAGGACTCGGCTTTTGCTGTTTGGCTCCTGTCTGTCATTAACTGCGCATGAGCCATATTTTGAAGTATAGCAGCATGGTTCAACGTATTTTCTTTGCCAGCCTGTATCACTGCACCCTCCGCCTGTATAGCGTAGTTCAGTGCTTTTTCATATAACTTTTGGTCATAATAATACTCGCTAATAACCCTAAATATTGATGCTTGCTTGGTGCTGTTCATGGCAGGCAGCGCCATCAGCTTATTGATACACTCCGTGTAGGCAACCCCCGCCAACGAATCTGTTTCTCTGTATGTTCGGTAATTATAAAATAATTCGATGAGCTGATCAGGATACTCCGGCCAGTCGGTCATTTTATTTCGCTCGGCAAATGCAATCGCATCTTTATAGAATGGCATCGATTCAGCCCCTTTATTGAATTCATAATTGTTCATGTATGCCAGGCGCCTATAACAATCAAACAACAGTTTATTGTCGGGTTGATTGGCAGCAATGATATCATCTAATAAGTCTTTACATAGCGCGTAAGATTTCTTAAAATCATCAGGCCTGTCGTATAAATATTCAGCCACCTTATGTCGCAAGTACCATCCCGCGCTTGAATCGGGTCCATATAGCGCAGTAGATTTAGCTAATTCGGTATCAAATAAATTGGCTGCTTCTTCTGCTTTTCCTGCATCGTAGAGACAATACGCTTTATTATTAACAGAGCTCCAGTAGTTTTCTACTAGTAGTCCATCTCCACTTGCTGCTTTTATGGCTTCGTCATAATACGCAAGCGCTTCATCATATTGTTGTAGCCCATGATAAGCGGAGGCTACATTATGCACAGCTGTTTTATAATTATCAGAAAGCGTGCCTTCATATTTTTTAATTTGTTTGAGGTATAAAAGATGCCATAGCAGGGCTTGTTTATAATCGCGCATAGCGGAAAAGGTTTTACCCTTCATGGATATGGGTAATGTTTGATCTTTGCGATGCGGATAGTCGCGTTTAGTTACCTTCATCATCCAATCTGTTGCCTTGAGGGCCCGTTCAAAATCTTCGCGATCGATAAGATGTTGCACGCTGTCTCGTATATTAATCTTGGTTTCCTGAAACCCGTTGATGTAATATTCCCTGCTTGTTACTTTGCCCTTTGTGTTGTAGTAAACCCACACGCCATTTAGTTTACCATCAATGAATACGCCTTCACTACTCTTCTGTTGTGAAGCAGAGTCGTATTGCACCCATTTGCCATCGGTACGACTATTTTTATAACTGCCTGATTCTTTAAGCTTACCATTTTGATAATATCGCGTTGCAGGCCCCTGCATTAATCCATTTTTATTTATGCATTCAAATCCTTTTGTGCCGTTGGGATGGTAAACAATATATGCGCCATGAAGGGTATCTCTTTTATAAAATTGTTGATATAGAAGCTTCTCATTTTCGTAATACCATTTCCACTCATTGGTTTTTTCGTTGTGCAGGTAGGTGCCCTCATGTTCGCGAACCCCATTTTCGAAATAGGAATAGCTGAGCCCTTCTGCCTTTCCTTCTTTGTACTCTTTCCACGACTTTTGTCTGCCGTTGGGGTAATAGCTAATTACTTCACCGTGCCGCAAACCTGATTGATAGGTTTCTATATCTTCTAGAACGCCCTCCAAAGTAAAGTACTTCCATATACCTTCGCGCACACCATTTACAAATGTGCCTTCGGTTCTTTGATTTCCATTTTCATGGTAAAATTTCCACGGTCCATCTTCCTTGCCGATAATCCAATTTCCTTCCGATTTAATCTTTCCATTTTCGTGATATTTTTTCCAAGGCCCATCTTCGTTGCCCATTATTTTCTTTCCTTCTGCCTTCTTGTTTCCATTTTCATAATAGCTAATAGAGGCACCATTGATCGTATCTCTTTTGTAAAAGTTGTTTTCACTTACATTGCCATTTGCATAGTACAAAATCCAATCACCTTCGTAATGATTTTCATGAAAAAGACCTTTGCCACTGAGTTTGCCATTATCGAAATAATATTCCCACGTTCCTTCACCCGCGCCATTCACCAACAGGCCAGTTTTTAGCACTTTTCCATTGGCATGATAGAAGGTCCAGCGTCCATCCATTTCATTATGTGAATAGCGCCCTGTTCTTTCCACTTTTCCGTTGCTATGATAGCTCGTCCATAGTCCTTCCTTAGAATCATTTATAAAGAAAGCTTTTTCTTTTATCGAGCCATCTTCAAAATAAGCTTCGTAAGGCCCCATCAATTTTCCTGCTTTGTAGTTAGCCTGGTCTGTCTTTTTTCCATCTTCAGAAAAGTTTTCCCAAAGCCCCTCTACTTGATTATTCAGATAGTGTGCACGACTTTTTATCTTTCCATTGGGGTAATAACTTTGCATGGCACCATGGAATTGACCGTCTTTATAATCTAGTTCAATTTGTAAGGTCCCATCCGGATAAAAATGATTCCACTTGCCCTGTGCCTTTCCCTCTTTGTATTGTCCTTTTATTGTTACGTTGCCTTCTGCTGAATATTCTATGCTTGGACCATCCAATGATCCTTGTTTGTTAAACTCCTTTCTGCTCAACTTTCCATTCTCATGATAAAAGTTTGATTCTCCATCCATTACATCTGGAAGGATGGAAAATAAGTATCCATCCCATTGTTTTATTCCGGTTTTGTAGAAGTCGCGCACTTTGCCCACGGGTTTGCCTGATTCGAAGCGAATGAGCCGATAATAAATAACAGAATCGATCGTGTGAACCTGATGCCAGGTGCTGTCGTACCAGATGGTCCAATGCCCGGTGCGCAACCCATTTTCATCTTTTACATTTGGGGAGATGGGATATTGTGCTTTTGCGATAAGAGAGCAAACAATGAGCAGTGATAAAACAAATAATCTCATATTGGCTTGCAGACTGAGTTGATTTTGTGTTGGAAGTCCTAAGATATTACAGAATGCTAAGGTTGAAAAATTGAAACAAACCATTGCTACCCAAGAACGGGTATATTTTACTCCGTACTGGCACGGAGAAGTACACTAGAAAAAGTCAAGAAAGATGTGTATTCACAAACCACTTGATGTGATTTCGGAAAGTTAGGACACAAGCCGAGGGGGTTTTTATACACGAGAAGATGGTTGAGGAAACGGTAGTGTGAGCGATGGAGCCCCGATAGCTATCGAGGTTTGAGTCCTACATGGCATGTGCGTTGGGTAGAAGTTGGCGTCAGCCCGGCTCGGGATGGCAGCGGATAGCCCGAAGTGTGCAGGCCTAAGCGTGGCCGGACTTGAAGCGTACAGCCCGTAAGGCCGCCAAGTTCTCATTCTTGCAAAAACCCTCCTTTTCAGAATAAAGTAGGGGTGGGTTTGCCTGCGGCAGCAGAATACCCTTTATGGCTGCTGATTGAGCTAATAATATCACTTCCAATTAATTAGGTTACCTTTGCGGCTTAATTTTTACAAATAAACTTTATTAATGAAATCATTTAGTGAACTGGGACTTTCGGAGCAAGTGGTGGAGGCAATCCGCCAAATGGGCTTTGAAACTCCAACGCCCATTCAAGAACAAGCCATCCCGGTTTTGTTGAAAGGAAACACCGACCTGGTCGGATTAGCCCAAACGGGCACTGGAAAAACTGCCGCGTTTGGCCTTCCGTTGATCGAGCTGATCGATGTGAAAGACCGCACCACGCAAGCATTGGTTCTGGCGCCTACACGCGAACTAAGCGTGCAAATTACTACTGACTTAGAAAACTTTTGCAAGTCGGTGAAAGACCTGAACATCGTAACCGTATATGGCGGTGCGAGTATATCAGAT
>JABFSY010000516.1 GCA_013140395.1 Cyclobacteriaceae bacterium | reverse complement strand
CTTCTTACGGTGTACGGTGCTGCGTGCTTGATGGGTGAAGACTCAGATACAATCCTTCTCAAACTTTCCGCATTGACTACCGCTCCCGGAAGATTTGAGTTGGTATTACCGGGTTCCAAATTCACAGCTATCGTTGACTACGCACATACCCCAGATGCGTTAAAGAATGTGTTGGAGACAATCGAACATTTTAGAACTGGTCAAGAGCAAGTAATCGCAGTAGTTGGTTGTGGGGGCGATCGTGATAAAACGAAGAGACCGCTCATGGCTGCGGTGGCATGTAAGTATTCCAATAAAGTAATTTTCACTTCTGACAACCCAAGGAGCGAAGATCCCTTAGAAATTATTAAGGAGATGCAAACGGGTGTAGGGCCAACGGATGCGAAGAAAACACTAGTGATGGTAGATCGCGAGGAAGCGATTAAGACGGCCTGCATGCTGGCGAAGGAGAAGGACATTATTATCGTGGCTGGTAAAGGGCATGAAAATTATCAGGAAATAAAAGGGATCAAGCATCCATTTGATGATAAAGAAGTGCTTACAAGGATGTTAAAGATGTTTGCAAACTAATTTTCAATGGTCAATCATTCAATTTGCCAATGAGAAATTATAAAGATAACCCGATTGTGAAGATGACCTTTCAGTATTCGCTGGAGATATTAGAATTCACGGAAGTATTGCGTGATCAAAGGCGATTTGCTTTCGCAGATCAAATTCTTCGGTCAGGTTGTTCGATTGGAGCAAATGTTAAGGAAGCCCAAGGTGCTGAGAGTAAAGCAGACTTTATACACAAAATGAAGATTGCTTTAAAGGAGGCAGAGGAATCGGAGTATTGGTTGGAACTATGTGATTTTGCTAAGGGCTATCCCAAGCCAGGAGAACTTCTTGCAAAAATTGAAAGTATTTTAAAAGTTTTAAATAAGATCATCTCAACTTCTAAATCGAAAATTATCAAATCGGCTAATTGAACGATTGGCAATTGACAAATTATGTTGTACTATTTATTTGACTATATCGAAAAAAACTTTGATTTCCCGGGAGCCGGGTTGTTTCAATACATTTCGTTCCGAGCAGGAATGGCCGCTGTTCTTTCCTTATTAATAACGATCACATTCGGAAAAAAATTGATCAACTTCTTGCGTAAAAAGCAAGTGGGCGAAGACATTCGTGACTTAGGATTAGAAGGTCAATTGCAGAAAAAGGGCACACCTACAATGGGAGGCATTATTATCATCGCTGCGATCTTGATTCCAACGTTGCTGATGGCAAAGCTCGACAACGTGTATATCATTTTGTTGGTAGCCACCACCATTTGGCTCGGGCTAATCGGATTCTTAGATGACTACATAAAAGTATTTAAAAAGAATAAAGAGGGATTGGCCGGTCGATTTAAAATTGTCGGTCAAGTTTCCATTGGTTTGATTGTTGGGCTTACACTCTTTTTCAATGACAATGTCGTTATCCGTGAGAAGTCAGCTCCATCAGTCGCTAGCGTTGAAATAGCTGCAATTCCCGCTGACGTAAAATCAGAGTATGATGTAAAATCCACCAAGACAACTGTACCCTTTTTGAAAGACAATGAGTTTGATTATAGCAGTTTGATATCCTGGTGGAATGCTGATTATACATGGATAGTATACACACTCTTTGTCATATTCATCATCACGGCAGTTTCGAATGGAGCAAATATAACAGATGGTATTGATGGACTCGCGGCTGGAACCTCCGCGATTATCGGACTCACGCTTGCGATATTTGCTTACCTGTCAGGTCGTGTTGACTTTAGTACGTACCTGAATATTATGTACATCCCTAACTTGGGAGAGCTGGTAATTTTCTGTACTGCTTTTGTGGGTGCGTGCCTTGGATTTTTATGGTACAACTCATTCCCTGCACAAGTATTTATGGGAGACACGGGAAGTTTATCGATGGGAGGAATCATTGCGGTGTTAGCTCTAGCTGTAAGAAAGGAATTGATGATCCCGCTTTTATGTGGAATCTTCTTGGTGGAGTTGGTTTCGGTAATGATGCAGGTGACCTACTTTAAATACACCAAAAAGAAATATGGTGAAGGCAGAAGGATACTACTGATGTCTCCCCTTCACCATCACTACCAGAAAAAGCAAATTCATGAATCTAAGATTGTAACGCGATTTTGGATTGTGGGAATACTATTGGCTATTGTTAGTCTGGCAACGTTAAAATTAAGATGAGCAAAAGAGTAGTCATATTAGGATCAGGCGAAAGCGGAACAGGCGCAGCTGTTTTAGCGAAAGCGAAGGGCTATGAGGTTTTTGTTTCTGATCAGGGAACCGTCAAAGATCAATATAAGAATGAGTTGACCAAAAACGGTATTTCATTTGAAGAGGGACAACATACATTGGAAAAAATTACCAACGCATCATTAATAATAAAAAGCCCGGGGATTCCCGATAAAGCAGAGGTTATTAAAAAGGTGAAAACTGCAGGGATTGAAATTATTGATGAGATTGAATTTGCATTTCGCTATTTGAAGGGAAAAGTAATTGCTATTACTGGCACGAATGGAAAGACTACAACCACCTTATTAACGTATCACCTATTGAAGTCGGCTGGAGTCAACGTTGCGTTGGCAGGTAATGTGGGAGAGAGTCTTGCTCGGAAAGTAGCAACGGCTCATTATGATTGGTACGTGATTGAGATTAGTAGTTTTCAACTGGACGGAACGAAAACATTTCGACCAGATACTGGAATTCTGTTAAATATTACTCCTGATCATTTAGATCGCTATGAGTACCAAATGCAGAATTATATCAATTCAAAGTTTCGGTTAGTTCAATCGATGAGATCTTCTGGATCTTTTATTTATTACTCAGACGATGCAGTAATAGAAAAAGAGATGGTAAATAAATCAATTTCACCTGTTAAAGTAAGGGTGTCATTAAAATCAAATCCGAGTGTACCGGTTTATTTTAATGGAAATGAAATGACATTTTCTTTGAATGGCAAATCTTTCTCATTTACACAGGCACAAACCACGTTGAAGGGGCCGCATAATTTGATCAATACGATGTCTGCCGTTTCTGCCGCTGTGTTAGCGGGTGTTTCGATCGAAAATATTGGAATGGCTTTAAAAACATTTGTTAATGCACCACATCGACTCGAATCAGTGGCGACCATCAATGGTGTTGAATTTGTGAATGATTCCAAAGCGACCAATGTTGATTCAGTGGTTTATGGTCTAGGAAGTTATAAGGGTCCTCTCGTTTGGATTGCCGGTGGCATTGACAAGGGAAATGATTACACGTTAATTGAGGATCAGGTAAAAGAAAAAGTGCGTGTGTTGATTTGTTTGGGTAAGGACAACGAGAAACTAAAAAAGGCTTTTAGTGGCAAAGTGAAAGAAATTTACGAAACGCAAAGCGTAAAGGAATTGGCACAACTAGCACTACGCGTTTCAGAAAAAGGAGACGTTGTTTTGTTATCACCGGCTTGTGCAAGTTTTGACCTTTTTAAGAATTATGAAGATCGTGGCGCACAATTTAGAAATGCGGTTTTGCAATTGAAGGATGAAGTTGAGAATAATAGAAGTCAGAAGTTAGAAGTCGGAATGTAGAGTATGGAAAACAAGAGACCAGCTCAATCATTCAGAGACTTAGTGGTGTGGCAAAGGGCACATCAACTAGTGCTAGGCATCTACAAAATGACGAATTCTTTTCCTAAAGAGGAGTTATACGGCTCTACTTCTCAGGTGAAGAGATCATCTGTTTCCGTGGCGGCCAATATTGCCGAAGGATTCAAGAAAAAGGGAAAAAAAGATAAACTCAGATTCTTTAACATAGCACAAGGGTCATTATCAGAGACAGAGTATTATTTGATTTTAGCAAAGGATTTAGAGTACTATGAAACGACAGCGTTGACGGAGCACGCCAGTGAAGTGGGTAGGCTTCTAGAGTCTTATATTAAAGCAATTCAGAAATGATTCTGACTTCTAAATTCTATATTCTAAATTCTTTTTACTTATGAAATTGAGTAGAATAAAAGAATGGGCTGATAAAAACCTGCAAGGCGACAGGGTTATTTGGGCTGTTGTTTTTGCTCTGTCGCTTATTAGCATTTTGGTTGTATATAGTTCTATTGGAACGTTGGCATACAAAAGAACGGCCAGTACCGAGTCGTATTTACTGAAGCACACATTCATGGTGGTCTTAGGTTTAGGTGCTATGTGGGTTGCTCATAAAATAGACTATCGCTATTATTCTAAAATTTCCCGATTAGCGTTGTGGGTAAGTGTTCCCCTATTAATCTATACGTTCACAAATGGAACCACCATCAACGAAGCAGCTAGGTGGATTACATTGCCAATCATTAACACTTCATTTCAGCCATCAGATTTTGCGAGTTTGGCATTGATTATCAACCTCGCCAGTATGCTTTCCAAAAAGCAACAAAACATTGATGATGTAAAAGAAGCCCTCATCCCAATGCTAATATGGTGTGGCGTGATATGCGGGTTGATTGCTCTCACCAATTTATCGACCGCCATGTTGCTGTTTGCGACTTGTATGTTGGTAATGTTTATCGGTCGTGTACCGGTTAAGTATTTGGCGATGCTGGTTTTAGTTGGCTTACTCGCTGGCGCTGTTGCATTGAAGTTCGGAACACGTGGCGCTACAGCGCTAAGTCGTATTACTGCTTTTGTCAATGGTACTGAACTTCCGTTTCAGGCAAAACACGGGCGCATAGCAGTGGCCACGGGTGGTGTCTTTGGGAAGGGTCCGGGTAATAGTGACCAACGGAATATTTTGCCGCATCCTTATTCTGATTTCGTCTATGCAATTGTGATTGAAGAATATGGAATGATTGGAGGTGTGATAGTTCTTGCATTGTATTTGGTTTTACTCCATCGAGGAATGAAAGCTGCTTATAATAGTGAGCGTGCGTTCGGAGGTCTGTTGTCGGCAGGTCTAAGTTTTGATTTGGTCTGTCAGGCTATGGTTAATATGGGAGTAGTAGTTGGGTTGGGCCCGATTACTGGGCAACCACTTCCTTTAATCAGTATGGGCGGCACAGCTATGGTTTTCACCGGTTTATCTGTTGGAATCATTTTGAGCGTGAGCCGTGGGGAACAAGAAGAAAACTGGGGACAGAAAGATTCGAGTGAACAAGGAGTAAAAGAGAGCAACGGCTTAGAAATGAAAGCAGCATAATAGTGAGCAAACAACAACCATATCGCATCATTATTAGTGGAGGAGGCACAGGAGGACACATCTTTCCTGCGTTGGCTATTGCTAATGAGTTTAAAAGACGATATGCTGACTCAGAAATTTTATTTGTGGGCGCTGAAGGAAAGATGGAGATGACCAAAGTGCCAGAAGCTGGATATAAAATAATCGGCTTGTGGATAAGTGGGTTGCAGCGGAAGCTTACACTTTCAAACCTTTCGTTTCCATTCAAGTTAATTGCTAGCTATTTGAAAGCCGGAAATATTATAAAAAGTTTTAAGCCGAATGTAGTGATTGGTACTGGCGGCTACGCGAGCGGCCCTATTATGCTGGCGGCTTCGAAAGCACGAGTAACTTCTGTGATCCAAGAGCAAAACTCTTATGCGGGCTTAACCAATAAACAATTGGCACACAAAGCAGCTAAGATTTGTGTGGCGTATGAAGGCATGGAGAAATATTTTCCAGCTTCGAAAATAGTATTCACTGGAAATCCCGTAAGAAAAGACATTATCGATTTGGATTCAAAACGTGAAAGGGCGTTGAGTCATTTTGCCTTTACTAGCTCCGATCGTACGCTCCTCATTTTAGGTGGAAGCCTTGGTGCACGAACCATTAATGAAAGCATTTTGGCTGGAATAGACAAATTGATTGATTCTCAGATTCAAGTCATTTGGCAGACTGGCAAACTATATTATGAGGGCATCAAAGCACAGGTCGAAAACAAAGATCTTAGAAGGATTCGCGTAGTTGACTTCCTGAAACAAATGGATTTGGCTTATGCAGCTTCTGACGTTGTTATTTCGCGCGCAGGTGCATTAGCGATATCTGAATTGTGTATTGCCAAAAAGCCCTGCCTACTAGTTCCTTCGCCCAATGTTGCGGAAGATCATCAGACAAAAAACGCGATGGCGTTGGCTAATGAAGGCGCTGCATTGATGGTAAAAGATTCAGAAGCAAAAGAGTCTCTCGTTAGCGAGGTGTTAAAATTGATTTATGATGAACAGTTGAGTGAGAAGCTGAGCGTCAATATTGGCAAGTGGTCAAAGCCACATGCTACTGAAGAGATTGTAAATGAAATTGAAAAACTGATTGGAGTTAAGCATGAAGTTAGAGCAATACGATAGCGTTTACTTCTTGGGCATAGGGGGCATTGGCATGAGTGCCATTGCTCGTTGGTTCAAGCATAAAGGCTTGCGAGTGGCTGGCTATGACCGTACACCTACTCCACTTACGCACGAACTATTGGAAGAAGGAATGGAAATTCATTTTGAAGATAAGATTGAATTTATTCCAGGATATATTAGTAAGGAAAGAACGTTGGTGGTTTTTACACCTGCCATCCCAAAGAACCATGTAGAACATGCTTATTTAAAAGATCTGGGATTCACGATTCTAAAACGCTCAGAAGTGTTGGGACTGTTAACGAAGAGCTACAAGACAGTTGCGGTGGCGGGAACGCACGGAAAAACCACTACCTCTTCCTTGATCGCTCATATTCTAAAATCAGCGGGCGTAAATATGGTTGGATTTCTGGGAGGCATTACCACCAACTACGATTCAAATTTGGTCATGGAGGGCGAAGTCAATGATAAGACAATAGTAGTAGTTGAAGCGGATGAATTCGACCGTTCTTTTCTGCGCTTATTTCCAGAGATAGCTGTGGTTACGTCTGCGGATGCCGATCACTTGGATATTTACGGAGATCATTCAAGCATGTTAAAATCATTTAGGGATTTCATCAAGCAGATCAACGCAAAAGGAAGTCTGATTATACATGAATCAATCGATTCACTCACAGAAGGAATTTCAGTTTCGAAAGAAACATATGGCATGAGCCGGGGACAGTTTTTTGCCGGCAATATTACCCCGACTGGTCGGGGCGGATTTTTTGAATTTAATCTTCATGGCTTTGGAAAGAAGGTTGAGAAAATTCAGCTCGGTGTCCCTGGTTTTCATAACATGGAAAATGCAATCGCTGCTACGCTCGTTGCATTAAAATTGGGAATAAGTGAAACACATATTCGCCAGGCGCTTCAGTCTTTTAAAGGTGTGAAGCGGAGATTTGAGTTTATCATCAAACGCGATGATCTGGTTTACATTGATGATTATGCACATCACCCAACGGAGATTGAAGCATTTCTTACTTCGCTAAAGTCAATGTACGCAGGAAAAAAATTGACAGTAATTTTTCAGCCACATCTTTTTACGCGCACACGAGATTTTGCAGAAGGATTTTCAAAGAGTCTGAGTATTGCCGATGAGGTTTTACTGATGGACATCTATCCGGCTCGCGAGGAACCTATACCGGGCGTCACTTCTGATGTGCTGTTCACAATTATCACCAGCTCAGTGAGGATTCGCTGTAACAAGGGGGATGTGTTACAAAAGCTGGAAGATTTGGAAGTAGAAG
>JABFSY010000499.1 GCA_013140395.1 Cyclobacteriaceae bacterium | reverse complement strand
GCTATTATACCCTCTTGCCAAAAAAAGAGGCTTCGGTTCTGCATTAATTTCTAATGTTGACTCAAAAATCTGCCCGCCTTTGGAAAATAAAAACTTTAACCCATCGCGAAAAAACAACGGGCTATTCCCCGACACGATTTTAGCAGGGGTGCTTTTGGTGCCAATATCTTTGAAGTAGATTGCCTGATCTGCGCCTTCGGCTAAACTGGCGGGATTTGGATTTTGTCCTGCCCTATTGGGACCGCCTCCACGCACAAACAATATCTTTAATCCATTGGGCGAAAAAGCTAATTGTGAAATCTCTTGACCGTCATCAGCCGGATAATCTGTAACAAAACGAGGAAGGTCTGTTCCAGTTTTAACAACAATGTTCCGTTTACCGCGGTCATTGATTATCCACGCAATATTCTTTCCATCTTTTGAAGATACAAAGCCTGATTCTGTCGGTGCGCTTAAAAACTGTTCCAATAAAGTTTGCGCAAACCCAGGCGAGGCAGCACCCAAAAGAACAAATAGCAAAAGCTTTTTCATACTTAGCGAGTTAAGTCTAACAAATATACTATTCGATCCGTATTTTAAGGTACAACAGAATTGCCGTCCATGAAATTGACAGTAGTTATTTTTAAAAAGATCAGTTACATTTAAAAACCAAAATTAGTATGGCTGATCTTCAAATAAAAAAATCAACTAAGACTTACGATGTCTGCATCGTGGGTTCTGGCGCTGGCGGTGGAATGGCTGCTTATGTCTTAGCAAAAGCAGGAATAAAAGTGGCGTTACTGGAAGCCGGCCCCATGTACGACCCCGCCAAAAATGTGACACAGCTAAAGTTCCCCTATGAATCCCCTCGTAGAGGTGCTGGCACGAGCTTCCGTCCTTTCGGAGATTTTGACGCTGCCTATGGGGGTTGGGAAATTGAGGGAGAGCCTTATACCCAAAAAGATGGAACACAGTTCGATTGGTTTCGCTCGCGCATGTTGGGTGGACGCACCAATCATTGGGGGCGAATTTCGTTGCGCTTTGGCCCCAACGATTTCAAACATAAAAGTATTGATGGACTAGGCGAAGATTGGCCGATCAGCTACGAGCATGTCGCACCCTATTACGATAAGGTAGATAGATTGATCGGTGTCTTCGGCACAAAAGAAGGAATCTTCAATGAACCGGATGGTATTTTTCTGCCACCGCCTAAGCCACGATTACATGAGTTGTTCGTGAAAGATGCGGCTTCATCACTTGGCGTAAAAGTTATTCCCTCACGACTATCCATACTCACCAAAAAAATCAATGACGATCGCGGTGTTGGTTTTTATTGCTCGCAGTGCAATCGAGGTTGTACGGTGCATGGTGACTTCTCCTCCTCATCGGTATTGGTAAAGCCAGCCGTGAATACAGGAAATGTTGACGTGATCGCAAATGCGATGGCTCGTGAGGTACTCACTAACGAAAAAGGAGAAGCGACCGGTGTTTCCTATGTGAGCAAAGATGATATGCAGGAGTATCAGCTGAATGCACGTATTGTGGTGTTGGCCGCAAGTGCCGGAGAATCTGCCAGACTGTTGCTAAATTCAAAATCAACTTTTCATCCGAATGGATTAGCCAACGGAAGCAATGTGGTAGGAAAATACCTGCACGATTCTACAGGAGTAGCGATGGGTGGTGTACTTCCCAAATTATTTAACCGCAAAAGGTATAATGAGGACGGTGTGGGCGGTTTGCACTTATATTCACCCTGGTGGCTTGATAATAAAAAATTAAACTTCCCGCGTGGGTATCATATCGAATATTGGGGAGGAATGGGGATGCCCAGTTATGGATTCGGAGGTGGCATACAGGGTATCAATGGAAAATATCCTGGCAAAGATGGTCAGTTGAAACCAGCAGGCGGGTACGGAGCTTCGCTAAAGGAAGACTATCGTTACTATTATGGGGCTAGTTTTGGGATGGCTGGTCGAGGTGAAGCAATCGCTCGCGAAGACAACTATTGTGAGATCGATCCCAACGTAGTAGATAAATTCGGAATACCAGTCCTCCGCTTTCATTACAAGTGGAGCGACTACGAAATCAAGCAAGCCAAACACATGCAAGACACCTTTCAAGAGATCATCCACAAAATGGGAGGCGATATTACCTGGGGCGTAAAGGGTGCCGATCAAAACTATGGATTAGAAACACCCGGGCGCATTATTCATGAAGTAGGTACAGTGCGCATGGGTAACGAAAAGAAAAAGTCAGCACTCAACAAGTTCAACCAAGCTCATGATTGCAAGAACTTGTTTGTAGTAGATGGTGGTGCTTTCGTATCACAGGCAGATAAAAATCCTACGTGGACGATTCTTGCATTATCGATGAGAGCAAGTGAATACATTATTGATGAGATGAAGAAACAAAATATTTAAATAGACTTGAGACATAAGTATAGAGACATTAGACTCTAACTTCGGAATCTTGATACTTACGTCTTACTACTAACTACTATTATGGACAGAAGAAAATACCTAAAAACCCTTGCCGTTGGTTCACTTTCCGCAGCTGCGTTGTTACAAACGTGTGCTCCTGCAAAAAAAGAAGAAGCACCAGATCTGACGAAGATCGATGGAGGTCATGATCGCCAACCGAATGAGATTGAGCATTTCAAAAAGGTATCGGCAGAAAAATTTTTGGATGCCCATGAAATGGCGACCATCACGATCTTAGTTGACATTATCATTCCGAAAGATGAGATTTCTGGTAGTGCTACCGAAGCGGGCGTTCCTGAGTTTATTGAGTTTATCGTAAAAGACATGCCCCGCCATCAACTACCGATGCGTGGAGGATTGAAATGGCTTGATCTTCAATGCATGAAACGATTTACAAAGGCGTTCACAGAGTGTACGCCAGCTCAACAAATAGAAATGGTAGATGAAATTGCCTTTCCAGATAAAGCGAAACCAGAAATTTCTCAGGGAGTCGCGTTCTTTAATCTGCTCCGAGACCTTACAGCTACTGGATTTTATACCAGCAAAATTGGCATTGACGACATCGGGTACGTTGGGAACAGACCTAATCAATGGGATGGCGTTCCACAAGAGGTATTAGATCAGTTCGGTTTAAAGTATGATGAAAGAACATTAACAGAAAGTGTAAAATTTGAAAACTAAAAAACCATTAACGATTACAGCATGATATCAAGAAGAAAATTCATTCAGCAGGCAGGAGCAGCTGCTGCATTCACTATTCTCCCTCGTTTTGTATTAGGTAAGGGCTTTGTCGCCCCCAGTGATAAACTGTACATCGCGGGTATCGGTGCTGGCGGAAAAGGCGGTAGTGACTTAACCAGTTTTGCTATAAATCCAAAAGCAGAAATAGCGTTCCTATGCGATGTTGATGACAGACGAGCTGTTGATTCTAGGACAAAATTCCCGAAAGCAAAATACTACAAAGATTATCGAGAGATGCTCGATAAAGAGCATAAGCATATTGATGCCGTATCAGTGTCTACCCCTGACCACAATCATGCTGTTCAAACGATGGCCGCTATGCAGCTAGGTAAGCACGTTTATGTGCAAAAGCCACTGACGCATGATATTTTCGAGGCACGTGCACTTACTTTGGCTGCGAAGAAATACAGAGTCGTTACACAAATGGGAAACCAAGGCGCCAGTGGTGATGGTGTTCGTCAATTGATTGATTGGTATGAGGCCGGTATTATTGGTGATGTGCATACTGTCTATTGCTGGACAGATCGTCCGGTTTGGCCGCAGGGAATTGCTTGGTCTACCCAAAAAGCAGAAATACCAAAAGAGTTAGATTGGAATTTATGGCTCGGCACAGCTCCTGACAAGGATTATGTTGAGAAATTAGTTCCCTTCAATTGGAGAGGTTGGTGGGACTATGGTACAGGAGCACTCGGAGATATGGGTTGTCATTTGATTGAACCTCCTTTCCGTGTGTTGGGTCTCAACTATCCAACTGATGTAACGGCAAGTGTGGGCAGCGTCTATGTAGATGAATTCAAGCGAGGGTATTTCCCTGAGAGTGGACCCCCCTCCTCTTTTGTCACAATGTCTTTTCCAGCGAGAAATGGAAAATCAGCAGTTAAACTTCATTGGATGGATGGGGGCATTAAACCGGAGAGGCCCGAAGAACTAGGCCCCAATGAACAAATGGGAGATGGCGGTAATGGTTGCATATTTATTGGTACAAAAGGAAAAATGATGTGTGGTACCTATGGAGCACAGCCTACCCTGCTACCAAAATCGCGTAACGCAGAAGTCACTGTGCCTGAATCAATCAAGAGAGTACCGGGTGGCCCAGACCCTGGTCACTATGTTCAGTGGGTGGATGCTTGCATTGCAGGCTATGAGAAAATAGAATTGAGTTCGGATTTCAAAATTGCTGGTCCGCTCACCGAAACAATATTAATGGGTAACTTGGCCATTCGCAGCTATGATATAAGAAAACCTAAAGCGAATAAACTAAATCAATTTGACTACCCCGGCCGAGGCATCAAACTACTGTGGGATGGCGAAGCTATGAAGGTGACCAATTTTGATGAAGCCAATGCCTTTGTGAAAAGGGAATACCGAAAAGGATGGGGCTGGTAAATTTTTGTAAAGGGATTCGCTTACCTTTGTAGAATTACCAAGTCAGAATGCTCAAAATCGATAGCCATACTCATATCCTCCCCAAAAAAATGCCCAACTGGAGCGAGAAGTTTGGCTATGGCGATTTCATTTATCTCCAACACCACAAAAAAGGAGTTGCAAAAATGATGCGCGGAAATCAATTTTTCCGCGAAATCAAAAGCAATTGCTGGGATGCCGAAGAACGTATTGAAGAATACAACCAGTTCAATACGCAGGTCCAGGTGGTTTGTACAATTCCAGTCATGTTTTCCTATTGGGCAAAGCCGTTGGATTGCCTCGCCCTCTCAGAATTTCTGAATGACCATATTGGCAAGCTTGTCGAGAAATATCCTAAGCAATATATCGGACTTGGAACAGTCCCCATGCAAGATGCAGAGCTTGCGGTAAAAGAATTGGAACGCTTTAAAGAGATCGGGCTCGTGGGCTTACAGATTGGCTCTAACATCAATGACGAAAACTTAAATGAAGAACGCTTCTACCCTATTTTCGAAGCCTGTGAAAGATTGAATTTGGCGGTGATGGTTCACCCCTGGAACATGATGGGTGAAAAGAACATGCAGCGCTACTGGCTACCGTGGCTGGTAGGTATGCCCGCAGAAACATCGCGCGCGATTTGTTCAATGATTTTCGGAGGCATTTTTGAAAAGTTGCCAAAACTTCGAGTGATGTTTGCCCATGCCGGAGGATCTTTTCTGCCAACGATCGGTAGAATAGAGCATGGATTTAACTGCCGCCCGGATTTAGTGGCCATCGATAACAACTTTAATCCACGGAATTACATCTCAAAGTTTTGGGTGGATAGCATTACTCATGACCCGCTCATGTTAGAATATGTTTTGAAGCTACAAGGCTCAAAAAAAGTAATGCTAGGTTCAGATTATCCATTCCCTTTGGGTGATTTAGAAATTGGCAAGTTTATTGAAGAGATGAATTTAAGCGAGCAAGTAAAGGAAGATGTATTTTGCAACTCCGTATTAGAATGGCTCGATTTGCCAAAAAGTAAATTTATTAATTGACATACTCTGTGATTAAAACCAATCTCCTGTTTTTCCTATTCAGCATCGTTTCAGTAGTTACGCTCGTTGCGCAAACCGAGAAAGAAAAAATTCAGCAAATAGAAACGCAAAAGCAAATAGACAAACAACGAAAGCTTACCACAAAACTAGATTCTGCCATTCGCCTCTCCGAAGAAGGTCAATATGAACAAGCAGACGCCAAGTTCAAGGCAGTTTTAAAAGAAATCAGAAGCGTACCGACAGATTTAACCTATCATTTTGGAAAGAATTCTTTCCTGCTGGGAAAGTACAAACAAAGCGTTGACTGGTTGACCAAGTACGTCCAATTGAAGGGAACAAGTGGACAATATTCAGAAGCTGCAGTCGGATGGTTGTCGCAGGCGGAAGGAGAATTAATTAAAGAAAAAGAACGCGAGGCAAAGCTAGCATCAGAAGTTTTGTCCAGTGATTTTACGATCGACTGTGGCCCTACGGGAAAGGTAGCCTGCACCATCTGCAAAGGTTCGACAGTAGTTGTGAAGAAAAACTATTTTGGAGATACCTACTCCACTTGCCAATACTGTCACAAATTAGGTTACCTGACCTGCGAAGAATACAACATGCTGCTGAAAGGGAAACTAAAACCAAGTACTGAATAGCGAATTATCTCAATCAATAAAATTCTATAATATCCGTATCTTTGCACTTGAAGTTAGATTATGCCCCTTTATAATCGCATCAATGGAAAGGAACTAAAGGCCAAGCTAAGAGAAGCACCCGAAGCACGCTTGACTATTTCGTTTTATAGATACCATCAGCTTTCTGACCCAAAAGTATTTAGAGACGAATTGTATCAATTGCTTGAATCTATTCAAGTGCTGGGACGTATCTATGTGGCGCATGAAGGAATCAATGCGCAGATCAGCGTACCAACGGCACATTTGGAATTTTTTAAAACCCAATTGTACAGCATCCCATTTTTAGATGGCGTTCGATTAAACACCGCAGTTGATGATAATGGCAAGTCATTTTTCAAATTGAAAATTCTCGTTAGGAGCAAGATTGTAGCTGATGGACTCAACGATGCTACTTTTGATGTTACCGACCGCGGAGTGCATGTTAGTGCACGTGCTTTTAATGAGCTAGAAGAAAAAAAAGACACGATCATTGTAGACATGCGCAATCACTACGAAAGTGAAGTGGGGCATTTTAGAAATGCTATTCGCCCCGATGTCGATACGTTCCGGGAAGAGTTAAAAGTGGTGGAAGAACTACTTCACGAAAAACGCGACCAAAATCTATTGATGTACTGCACCGGTGGCATTCGCTGTGAAAAAGCCAGTGCCTGGTTTAAGCACCGCGGATTCAAAAATGTTTTTCAATTGGATGGTGGTATTATTGAGTACGCTAAACAAGTGAAAGAACAAGGCCTAGAAAACAAATTTATGGGCAAAAACTTTGTGTTTGACGAGCGATTGGGAGAACGCATTACCGAGGACATAATTAGCAAATGTCATCAGTGCGGAAAGCCCTGTGATGACCATACAAACTGCAAAAATGATGGCTGCCATTTGTTGTTTATACAATGCAAAGAGTGCGCTGAACATTTTGATGGGTGTTGCACTATTGAGTGCAAAGAAACAATCGCCCTACCTGCAGCTATTCAAAAAGAAATCCGTAAAGGAGTTAACAAGGGTCGGCAGGTGTTTAAGAAAGGCCGAGTAGATTCAAAAATCAAAATTGAAGGCTAACGAGCCCAACAAATCGAACAGTATTCATTTCTCTTAAATCATACTAGTGGTTATTAAAATCGGGATTATCAACGTATCTGACCGTGCCAGCAAAGGGATATACGAAGATATTCCGGGTCAGGCAATTGTTTCCACACTCAATGAATACTTGACAAGTTCGTGGCAAAAAGAATATGCCGTAATCCCCGATGAGCAGACCCAAATAGAAAAGACGCTTATCGAGATGGCCGATGAAAAACCGGCCATCTCGATAA
>JABFSY010000469.1 GCA_013140395.1 Cyclobacteriaceae bacterium | reverse complement strand
TTTTTTCTTGTAAAACAGACACCTGTTAGCTTCCCGCGGGAGGAGCGATATTTAATTCAAGGGCTATGGATTTTGATCCAAATTCATAATATTGCTTAATGAAACCCAGTGTGTAATGAGTAGAAATGTGTACATCAATAGGCTGTCATCTTTTTTGCCCAATCAGCCTGTAAGCAATGATGAGATTGAGGGAATTCTTGGATTTATTAATGGTGTCTCTTCCAAGGCCAAGCCATTGATCCTTCGCAATAATCAAATTAAGACTCGTTATTATGCGCTGGATAAAAATGGTAACGCTACGCACACTAACGCGGAGCTTACTAAGTTGGCCATTGAGAAACTCTTTGATGCCGAATTTGGACTAAAAGATGTGGAGGTGCTGTCGTGTGGCACCAGTTCGCCCGATCAGATTCTGCCTGCTCATACCGCGATGGTGCATGGAGCGTTGGGTGGCCACTCGATGGAGATCAATGCATCTAGTGGCGCATGCAGTGCCGGTATTCAAGCGTTGAAGTTTGGCTATTTGGCCGTGCTTTCGGGTGAAGCTAACAATGCCGTGTGTACAGGCTCTGAACGATTCTCCATTTGGATGTTGGCCAAGTATTTTAAAGAAGAGGCGGCAAAGGTTGCCCAGCTCGAAGGCGATGGCATGATTGCTTTTGAAAAGGATTTTCTTCGCTTTATGCTTTCCGATGGAGCGGGTGCTGCGTTGCTGCAATCCACACCTAATCCCAATGGTCTCTCGCTGCGAATCGAATGGATCGAACAGCAGTCTTATGCACACGAACTTCCTGCTTGTATGTATTCGGGTGGTATCAAAAACGAAAGGGGTGAGTTTATTGGCTGGAGCGATTTGGAGCAAGCCAGGTGGACTACCGAGTCGGTATTTGCCGTGAAACAAGATACAAAGCTACTCGGTGAGTTTATTGTGAAGAAGGGAGGCGAATTGTTGACACGCGTGGTAGAGAAAAGAAACTTCGATATCAACTCAATCACTTATTTTTTACCTCACTTGTCATCCCAGTATTTTGGCCCGCGCATCGATAAAGAGCTGACCCGAATTGGTTTGGGAATTCCAGCGTCCAAATGGTTCGTCAATCTCTCCAAGGTGGGTAACGTGGGTGCCGGATCGGCTTACCTGATGTTGGATGAATTGTTTCATTCAGGAAAATTGAAGGCAGGTGACACATTGCTTATGATGGTACCGGAGAGCGCACGCTTCAATTATGGCTGGATGTTATTTACTGTGGTATAACCAGTACAGCATTAAATACTAGAATTCAAATTCAATGAAAGAGAATCAGGTTCCACAGGACGAAGAAAATCTCAATGAAGGAAAGCTCGCGAAGCTTTACTACGCTACGGATGACAAAGGTCATTACCTGAAAGTCAATAGCATTGGGTGGGAGCCGGAAACGGTAGCCATGCAGCAAGCATGGGAGGTGGTGAACGCGGAGGTAGAGGAAGCGCGTGAAAAAGTATTGAGTGGGAAAGCCAGTCCTATTCTTTTCTATTTGAAAAAGAATATCATGAATGTGCCAATGCTGGCTAGCTATGTGGGCACTATAAGTCCAATGGTACGCCTACATATGATTCCCTTTTTCTTTCATCGGTTGAGTGATAAAATGAAGGCGAAGTATGCAGCCACATTTCGCATCTCAGTGGAAGAATTGACTGACATTACTGATTTGAAAAAGCAATCATGAGCATCGCGTTTACCCATAAGCAATCGGCCCATTGCGAAAACGGAGTGGTTTCTAATCTACTACGGTTTCATGGTATGGAGGTAGATGAGCCCCTGGTTTTTGGCATCGGTTCTGGTCTGCTTTTTTCATATTTGCCATTCATTCGGCTCAACGGTATTCCGGTTGTGTCGTATCGTATATGGCCGGGACAAATATTCAAACGCTTTTCCAACCGCACGGGTATTAAAATTGAGCGGCAAAAATTCTCTTCTACTAAAACAGCGATGGATGCGCTCGACCGTCAGTTAGACAAAGGCCAACCTGTGGGCATGCTCACTTCGGTTTTTTATTTAGACTATTTGCCAGCGGCCTATCGTTTTCATTTCAACGCCCATAACATTATAGTTTTCGGAAAAGAGAACGGAAGATATCAGGTGAGTGACCCCATTATGGAGTATACGACTGAACTTTCGTATGAGGATTTAGTTCGTGCTCGCTTTGCTAAAGGAATGCCCGAGCCAAGTGGTAGGATGTACTACCCAGTGCAAGTGCCAGCGCATGCTGATTTTGAAAAAGCCATCTGGACGGGCATTAAACAAACCAGCCACGACATGACTCAAATTCCTATGCCGCTGATTGGCACCAAAGGGATGAAGTATCTTTCAAAGCGTTTACGCAAATGGCCGGAGCGAATTGGCAACCGCAAAGCTATTTTGTGGCTGGGGAATATGATCCGGATGCAGGAAGAAATAGGCACCGGTGGGGCCGGTTTTCGTTTTATCTATGCTGCCTTTCTGGATCAGGCCAGTGCACGATTGAAAAATGATGCGTTGTTCGAGTTGTCGAAGAAACTGACGCAAAGTGGAGACCAATTGCGCGAGATCGCCTACTATGCAGGCCGCGTGTGTAAGAGCAGAACATCCGACATAAAATCGTTCGGTGAATTGGGCGATATGCTGGAGCGCACGGCAGCGTTTGAACACGAGGTGTTCAGCGAATTGTATCAATTGAGCAAATCCAGGTAAATGAGCGATGTGATTGTTTCCGTTGATCAGATCACAAAGCAATACCGCGGCAGCCAATCACCAGCCATTTCCAATCTGACACTCTCTATTCCTTCGGGCTCGGTACTTGGGTTACTGGGCCCCAATGGCGCAGGCAAGTCAACCTTGATTATGATGTTGTGTGGACTGTTGAGGCCGGATGCGGGTACGATTTCTGTTTTTAATTTACCGATTGCAGGCAACGAGACTCAAGCACGAAAGAAAATTGGGGTGGCACCTCAAGAGATAGCCTTATTTCCCACACTGACGGCTAGCGAAAACCTGTTTTATTTTGGCAGGATGTATGGGCTCTCATCTCTATTTCTAAAAAAAGTCGTACCCGACTATCTTGATAAGTTTGGCCTGCTTCCTAAGTCCGGCAAACGTGTGGAAACGTTCTCTGGTGGAATGAAGCGAAGGCTGAATCTGATAGCGGCACTTCTTCACCAGCCACAATTGCTAATCTTAGATGAGCCAACGACAGGCGTGGATGTTCAATCGAGGAACATGATCGTTGATTTTTTACAAACGTTGAAAACAAAAAATACGACTATTATCTATTCTTCTCATTTCTTGGAGGAGGCTGAAAAAATTTGTTCGCACGTAGCAATATTGGATGAAGGGAACCTATTGAGTTCGGGAGCAATCGAATCGCTAAAGGCAAACCATCCGGAGTGCTCAACTCTGGAAGAGTTGTTTTTGAAATTAACAGGAAAAAATATTAGGGATTGAAAATACTCGCTACTTATTACAAAGAGTTTTTGTTGCTCATCCGCGATGTGGGCGGGATGGCGGTTATTTTTTTGATGCCACTGGCGCTGGTCATCGTGATGGCGTTAGTTCAAGATGCTCCATTCCGCGATTATCAGGAGCTGAAATTGGATGTAATCTTTGTTGATCAAGATCAGGCCGAGTTGGGTCGAAAATTGTCTCAATCATTTGCTCAATCAACGCACGTTCGATTGATTTCAAAGAATGATTCGTCCGAATCCAATAGGTTGGTTCGCAATGGAACTTACAAGGCGGCTATTATTCTGCCTACCCATGCAAGTGCGGCTCTACAAGAAAAAACACGTCAATTGATTGCTCGTGTATTGCACCAGGCTGGTCTGCCAACCGCGCTGCCAGATTCGGTTAATAGGCCTGCCATAGGTGTCACCATCTTATTTGATCCAGCGATTAAGTCAAATTACAAACAAGCACTGACTGGAGCCGTTTCAAAAATTTTTGCCGATGTGCAAACCCAATGGGTGATTGACGAATTACAAAGTCAATTGACAGAGGGCGAATCAACCCATTCTACCCTGCCGTTCGACCCTTCACAAATGATCCAGGTTGTACAAAAAGACGCAGGTGAAAATCGAAACAAAGGCATTATGATGAATTCCGTGCAACACAACGTGCCGGCCTGGACCATGTTTGCGATGTTTTTTATTGTCTTTCCGTTGGCAGGAAATTTCATCAAAGAACGAGAGGAGGGAAGCATGTTGCGGCTTCGTCTCATTGGAGGGTCACAGCTTCCTGTGATGGTAGGCAAGTTTTTATTTTACTTTACAATTTGCCTGGCTCAATTTGTACTGATGATACTAGTAGGAATTTTTGTGATGCCGCAGTTGGGTTTGAACTCGTTAGAACTGGGAGACGGTTTGGGAATGGTAGTAACTGCATGTGCTGTCGCAATTGCGGCTACTGGCTACGGTCTGGTGATAGCCGTGTTTTTTAAAACTCCGCAACAGGCACTTTCTTTCGGATCCGTTTCAGTTGTGATTCTTTCTGCGTTGGGCGGTGTCTGGGTTCCTGTATATGTGATGCCGGAGTTCCTTCAAATGGTTAGTCGGTTTTCACCTCTTCAGTGGGGGTTAGAGTCATTTAATGACTTATTTTTACGTCACGTGTCTGTGATACACATCTTACCAAATATTGCAAAACTTTTATTTTTTGGACTAGCTGCCTTACTTTTAAGTGTGCTTATTCACCGATCGAGAACAATTTCCTAAACAACCTGTTATGAAGTCAAAAGAAGAATTAGTTCACGAGTTAAAGGGTTTAATAATCGAAAAACTGAACCTTCAAGACTTGGTACCTGCCAACTTTGATGGTGAGGTGCCAATTTTTGGTGAGGGCCTGGGTCTTGATTCTATTGATGCGATTGAGCTAGTGGTGCTGTTTGAAAAGAATTACGGCATAAAATTTCAAGACCCGAAAGACGCCCGAAAAGTTTTTGTCAACTTGAATACGATGGCTGACTATATTTTGGAACATCAAAAATGAGTGAAAAGATAGTTGTTACAGGCATGGGGATGATCTCTTCTCTGGGAGTCAACGTGCCGGAAAGCTATAGTGCACTCGTGAGTGGAAAGACAGGATTTGGAAAAATAGAAATTCTGGAGACAGCTCACCGAGAAAGCATACCTGCATTTGAGGTGAAATGGACAGATGCCCAACTGCGAGAATGGGCGGGCGTAGAAGATGGAACAGGGTATACCCGAACTTCTCTCTTGGCACTTATTGCTGCTAAAGAAGCCGTTCAGTCTGCCAACATCTCGCAAGTTGAAACGGCTCAATCTGGTTTTATTTCCGCCACTACTACCGGAGGTATTCGCGAACTTGAAAAGTATTTTTTCGAAATGAAAGATCCCAATAAGTCGGGTACTTTTCTTCAGTTTGCTGACACCGGCAATCCTGGAGAGCATACCGAGAGAGTGGCAGACGCGCTGGGATTGACGAAATATATTGCGACTGTGAGTACGGCATGTTCTTCTTCCGCGAATTGCATTATGTTGGGAGCACAACTATTGAAGGCGAGAAAACTAGATCGAGTGATTGTTGGGGGAGCTGAAGCACTTTCTTGTTTTACCATCAACGGGTTCCTTGCACTAATGATTTTAGATAAGGGCCATTGCAGACCTTTTGATGCAAATAGAAAGGGACTAAATCTGGGGGAGGGTGCCGCCTACCTGGTGTTGGAGAGAGAACTAACGGCAATGGCGCGAGGTGCGAAGATATTGGCAACATTGACGGGTTATGGCAATGCCAATGATGCGTTTCATCAAACGGCCTCGTCACCAGATGGCGCTGGCGCTTTGCGGTCGATGCAACTCGCTATCGTGATGAGTGGTCTGGCATTAGATGACATTGACTATATCAATGCCCATGGAACAGCTACTGAAAATAATGACCTCTCAGAGGGGATTGCTATCCAAAAACTTTTTTCTGGCAAACTTCCCATGGTAAGTTCTACCAAACCGTTTACCGGGCATACACTGGCAGCAGCGGGAAGCATGGAAGCCGCCATTTCCATCTTGACACTCCAGCACCAAGTTGTCTTTCCAAATCTAAACTTTACTTCACTAATGCCAGAGTTGAATTTTTCTCCCGAGGTATCGCTCCGTCAAAATAGATCTGTAAAGAATGTGCTTTCTAATTCCTTTGGATTTGGCGGAAATACATCAACGTTGATGCTAAGCGCACACTAAGGAAAATGGAAAGCAAGAGTTTCTACATTAATGGTATTGGGCTAGTCTCTCCGCAGCAGACATTTGACGAGCATTACTTTTTGGAGGACGTAGTGGACTATCAGCACACTGTGCTCAGCTGCATTACTCCTGATTTTAAGCAATATATCAAACCGATTCAACTGCGTAGGCTGAGTCGTATTCAACGTATGGGGTTGACCGCAGCCGCAATCGCTGTAAAAGGCACCCAGCCAGATTTAATGCTTGGAGTTGTAACGGCCACGGGCGAAGGATCATCAGCCGGAAAGGGCGCTTTTATCTCTGAAGTTCTTTTGCAAGAGGAAAAGCAAATTACGCCTACTGGTTTTGTGCAGAGCAGTTATAATAACTTAGCTGGCTTGGTGGCAATGACGTATCGGATGATGGGCTACAATAATAATTTTGTGAGTGGTGGAGTTGCGTTTGAAACCGCTTTGCAAGATGCCATGTTGCAACTGATCGGAAGCCCATCCCAAGAGATACTCGTTGGCAGTTATGATGAATCACACCTTCCACACTTGGAACTTGACAACCGAACTGGACACTATAAAAGAGAAGAGGGGTCAAGCCTTCTGTTGTTTTCCAGATTAACTTCTGGAACACTATGGGGAGAGGGCGCCTGCTTCTTTCGACTGTCAATGCAAGCCACCGAAACGACTTGGTGTAGCCTTGGCGAGCCATTGGTAGTGTATAGACCTGAAACTTTGGATATTGTTGACGAATTGAATTCTTTTTTAGTGGACAACGAAACAGATATCTCGTCAATTGATGTTTTAGTAAGTGGTGCTTCAGGCGATGCGAACGCAGACAAGCAAATTCTTCAAATCGAGCATGCGCTCGCATCGGTCACGCTTTGCCGCTTTAAACATTTGTGCGGTGAGTATTTTACCTCGACTTCCTTTGCGGTGTGGCTGGCCGCTTCTCTGTTAAAAAGGAACAAGGTTCCGGCATCCACTTGTTTTAATTCTGTGCGTCCTGCTCACCCGATTAAGAAGGTACTAGTCGCTAATCACTACCGAGGACGGAGTGTTACATTTATTCTGTTGAAAATTTGATTAACCATAGACTCCGCATGATGCCATTAATAAAATTCTTATGAAGCGTGTTTTTAGAATTGTTCTTTATATTCTCGTATTTCATCTGCTGGTATTTGGGCTAACCATGTGTTCCCTCGATCGGTACACTACCAAAGCTTTCAAAAAGGCACAACAAGAAAGGCCATACGATGTGGTTATTGTTCCGGGTGTACCCTATGACTCTGTTGAAATTGGCACCGTTTTCAAAGCAAGAATATTGTGGGCAAAATTTCTTTACGATAGTGGGTACACAAAGAATATTATTTTCTCCGGTTCGGCTGTTTACTCTCCCTATTTTGAAGGCAGCGTGATGAAAACAATTGCCGATTCGTTAGGGATTCCTTCTTCTCACACCTTTTCTGAGATAAAGGCTGAGCATAGCACTGAAAATAT
>JABFSY010000259.1 GCA_013140395.1 Cyclobacteriaceae bacterium | reverse complement strand
TTTCAAATGCTTGCAGCAACACTTTACAAAGATTGAGCCTCGTAGGCTCAGCACCTATTCTATTTAAATTGAGCGACTCTTCTTTATCTAAGACTGTTGAAACTTTGTTGGCCAGCCTGATTATGTGAGCCTGATGGTGCTGTATGAAGAGCTCAAAGCGGCTCTCATTTTCAACTTGAAAAAGTTGTTCAACAAAACTTTTCTTGAGCCGCTCAACTTCTTGTTCGACCAAAAGCCTTTTCTTGGGGAAGTCAGTGATAACAGAGGAGGGTGAGAGCTTTTTACTTTTTCCGCATTCTTTCTTGATGAATTCATCAAAGAATTCGAGTTCAAACTTCATTTAGATAGGGTTAACGCCTGCCAGTGCAATCGATTGAAATATAGCAAAAACGATCAATTCAAACCAAATACTAGGATTTGAAATGCTTTTTATCAACCCTAAAAGACAGGTTCATAGGCTGTTAAATCACGTATCTGGAAGAGGACGCTAGGTACCGGTTTCTGATTTTTGTGGTGATTGGGCGGAAAATTTTGAACGGAGGATATTCATGTCAGCGCTTACTTTGATATCTAATATTTTGGCGTAGTGCTGCGTAGTACGCAGACTTTTGTGACCCAGCATTTTGCTGACACTTTCAATTGGAACTCCATTGGTTAAGGTAATTGTTGTTGCAAACGTATGGCGAGCGGTGTGATACGTCATTTTTTTGTTGATGCCACAAATGGCCTCGATCTCATGCAAGTAGCCATTCATCTTTTGGTTGCTGAGCAAAGGAAGTAAACGATTCGAGTTAAGGCATTTTGGATGGTTGCTATATCTTTCAATAATTTCCAATGCTGGAGGGAGCAAAGGAATCCTGGAAGGGGTATCTGTTTTCTCTCTTTTTGTAAAAATCCATTTCTCGCCATCGATGCCAATCGAAATATCTGCAGGCGTCAGTTGCTTAGCGTCTACATACGCTAATCCAGTGTAACAACTAAACAAGAAGATATCTCTGACTTGACTTAACCTTTCGCTTACAAATGTTTTTGATTTAACGAGCTCTAATTCTTCTTGACTTAAATAAGGTCTGTCAACATCCTTTTTGGTCATTTTGAAACCGATAAAAGGATTCCTATCCAGCCAGCCATTTTTAAGACAAATGTTTACAATCTTTTTGAAATTGGTGAGATACTTGATGGTGCTATTCTGGTTGCACTTTCTTTTAGTCTTTAACCAAAATTCATAGTCGGTTATAAACTGATACTTGAGTTGAGTGATTGGTAAATCTGGTTGACCAAAATACTCAGCAATAAAATTCCTGGTGTGGTCAAGCGATGTCTCGTACCTTCTAAAAGTTGCTTGTGAATATTGCTGCCCAATCAATTCCTGTACCTGCTTATTGTGATGCGCGAAAATTTCCAGAAGCATCCTGGCTTTCTCTTTTTTTCCCTGCCAGAGATTGATAAAACTTTCAAGCGTTACATCTACCCCAACGGTGATTAGCTTCTTTTGGATATCGAACGCCTTGGCCTGAAGAACATCCAAGAATCCGTTAAGCTCTTTCGCTTCTTTGGTGCTACCCAATACTCGCCCTGCTTCTGTTGACCATTTATCGATTTCAACGAACCGTGAAGTGGCCGTTTCAAAACGTTGGCCATTGACCGTAACACGCAAATAGATGGGAGCTTGCCCGTTTGGATTTGACTTGGATTTCCTCGCATAGAAAAGAACTTTAATCATGTTGCCCATAAGTGCACCGAATTAGAGGTTGAAAATTGATTTTTTATACACCCAAAATCAAGATGTTCATTTTATGAACTGCTTGATTTTCAGTGGCTTTTGAGCAAATTCGGTGCACTTTTATTTTGAAATACCGAGTGCACCGAATTTCCTCCTTACGGGTTGCGAGAAGTTGAATATTTTGATAGTGTTTAAAAACAAAAAAGCCCAAATCCATTACGGATTCAGGCTTTTGCTTTTGTTTGGTGAAGTATTAGTGGAGCTGCAGGGAATCGAACCCTGGTCCAGAGAAGATGAACGTGTACCTTCTACATGCTTAGTTGACTTTGATTGTCGGGAACTAAAAGGCAGGCAACAGCCTCATCAATTCCTTAGTTACTGTTTTCTCGACAGCCCCGCGCAACAACGGAGCGGCCCAGTTCAAGCTGTCGACACCGCGATTCCAAACCCGCAGAACAGAGGTTTGGGCGATGATGGCCTCCCACTTCTTAAGCGGGACAAGCTAATCTAACGATACGTCAGATTAAGCAGCCATGGCGTAAGTATTTTCGCCACGTAAATTGTTGGGACCATCTTTCAAGGCTCTCATCCCATGAGCCTGCATGCTTACTCACACCCTCACGCGTCCTGTCAAAACCGGTCAGCCCCAAATAAATTCAAAACTCAAAGTTCCAGACTTAATCTTCACTATTCAATTTTGAATTTTAAACTTTGAATATTGAATATTTCTTACAAAAGTACAGTAAAAAAAGTTCAGTTGACTATTCAATCACTTCAAAGCCGGCTCCACGAAGTGCCTCTATAGCCGTGGATAACTTTCCCTCTTCCACAAGAATATAGTCAGTATTGTAAGTGGCAATTACCGAAAGGTTTACACCTGCATTTGCCAGGGCCGTTGAAAATTGAGCCGTGATGCCCGTCAGCGATAGATCCAATATTGCGTTGATCTTTAGCAAACGCCAACCAACACTTTTTAGGATTTCACCCTGTACCAAATCCTCTTCACAAACGACTGACAACTCATCTGCCGTTTTAGACACAGTATAAAATGAGGAACTAAATAACCAATTCGGCAAAGGCTTTGCCATGTCTAACTGACACACCGCAAATCGCTTCGGTAAAACTTCAAACTGAAGCACAATCAGTTCTTTTTGAACCGCTGGCCACGGCCAGAAACGGCCGCCACATTAAAAAAGCCAAGCGCTTTCTTTCCATTCTTGTTAAGGTTTACAATGTTGGTAGAAACATTGGAAATGGGGCGCGCAAATAATTCACCAAAGCCACCTGGTCTATTGGTCTGTATCTCTACCTCCTGCAAATAATTGAATGCTTGAACCGTTATCGAATTGATCTCGACATACACAGAATCTCCCGGTAAATAGGGAGAA
The DNA here is from genome assembly GCA_013140395.1 of Cyclobacteriaceae bacterium. Taxonomy (GTDB): domain Bacteria; phylum Bacteroidota; class Bacteroidia; order Cytophagales; family Cyclobacteriaceae; genus ELB16-189. The sequence continues at coordinate 4,596 of JABFSY010000259.1, read as the reverse complement.
AGCGCCTTGTCATTAGCATCTGTGTCATTCGGGTTGATCCCCCTGCGTATCGGTGTAATAAAAGCCACATTGTCAAAGTTTCCTCCAGCCGAAAATCCTGCATCATACGCCACATTGATATCTGAGGGTTTGTTGAGTAGCACACCGTTTTTGGTGGCTCTAATCCAATAGGTATCGCCAGGCCCTTGAAAATCGATCGCCACGAACTCAGCAATATAAAAATCAGGGTTCGTTTGTTCGGGTAGATTTTTTGTCAAGGTAAGTGTATCGATTTTCGGAGCACGACCCATTTTTGAGCTTGCTTCATATACTTCTCCTTCTGCCTGAATAGTTAATCTGTAAGAAGTACCCGTTACCCCCAGTCGGTCATTGCCTACCGGCTTCCACACATAATTGCCCTTTGCTGCCGGATCTTCATTGAATGCGAAAACTTTTCCCGCTTTGTCAACAACGGTCACGGTTGCTCCGCTTACTGCGGGAGGCAATGAGTTATCAAAATAGGATTGCGTTTTTGTAAGCGTGATTACCTGGTCACCGGGCTTGTTGTTAAGCCAAGCGTCAACTACTAAAAGTGCATCAGCATTTTCCAGCGCAGGATTAATCTTTGTCTCGCAAGAGAACAACGAAAAAAGACCTATACTGGCAATTATCTTTAGGCCAACAGCTATTTTGTTTGAAAATCGTCTGAAAAAATCCTGGCAATTCATCTCCAATTAGAATTTAAAGTTGTACGAAATAGAAGGCACCACGGTACCAATGATGGAAAGCTGTGTAGCCTCTGAAGAAATCGGTTGGCCTGGGTTCACTCGTTGGTCTGCTTGAGAAAAATAAATTGAGAATGGGTTTTGACGCCCGTATAAATTGTACACACCAAAAACCCAATAGTCGCTATTCTTTCTCACTTTGCCTCTCTTCTCCTTCTTTCCATCTAACCGAAAAGAAACATCTAAGCGATGATAGTCTGGAAGAATGACATTGTTGCGAGAGTCATTTCCGTTGTAGGGGATCAATAAGCCTTGACTGATGTAGCGTGAAGTGGGGAAAGTAGTTGGGGTGCCTGATGTGTAAACAAAGTTGGCCGAGAAAGACCAGCGTTTTGAAATATCGTAGAAGGCAGCAATTTTCAAATTATGTGTTTGGTCGAAGCGTGTCCGATACCAGTCACCCTGGTTGATGCCATTTACTTTTAGCTCTGTGCGTGCTAACGTGTAACTCACCCACCCTGTAAAACGTCCTGTTTTCTTTTGAAAATAGGTTTCCAAACCATACGCGCGCCCTTCGCCCGAAAGCAGATCTCCCTCCAAAAATTCATTGATCAATAGATCTGCTCCATCTATATAGTCAATTTGATTTTGCGTGGTCTTCCAATATCCCTCAACTGACAACTCATAAGCTCTGCTTTTACCAATATCTTTAAAAAAACCCAACGTGTATTGATCGCCCAACTGTGGTTTGATATTATTTGAGCTTGGATTCCATACATCAAGTGGATTGGATGCAGTAGTATTGGAAATTAAATGCAAATATTGGGCAGTTCGATTGTAGCTTCCTTTTACCGAGCTGGTAGGATTCACTTGCACCTTAAAGGACAAGCGCGGTTCAAAATTTCCATAGTTAGCTATTACTTCACCACTTTTGTAAACACGCTCAGTTACTTTAGACCTGCGCAATCCTGGCACGGTATCGTTATAAGTATAAGCCTTGCCTGGGCCATAAGCATTAAAGAACGAATAGCGAAGGCCGTAGTCAATCGTAAAGGCTTTGGAAATTTTCTGAGAGTTACTTAGGTAGACGGCCGTTTCTAGATTGTATTTTCTATCTAAGCTTACATCTGTCCTTTGTCCCTTGCTTACGCCAACCGCGTTCGCAGGCTCGAAATTGTAATAGATCAGTTCCGCACCGAAATTCACTTCGTTGTTGTTGTTCAAGAAGTAGGTAAACTGAGGCTTAAAGATGTAGTTAGAAATTAGCGAATTCCATTTGAATGAGTCATCATCGCTACGACCAAATTGTAAACTGTAGTCGTAATCGCTATACAATGCTGTAAAATTAGAGAACAAACGGTCACTAAAAATATGATTCCATCGCAAAGAAGCCGTAGCATTGCCCCAACTAAATCCCTGATTTCGATCAAACTTAAAATTATCTCTACCAAAATAACCCGACAAATAAACTCTGTTTTTGGAATTGATATTGTAATTCACTTTGAGCGTACCGTCATAAAAATTTAAAGCTCCACCGTTTTGTAAAATGGGTGCAAAAGGCCGAGCCAACACATCAATGTAAGATCTTCTTGCTGCCACGATGAAGGACATTTTGTCCTTTATGATCGGTGCCTCAACAGCGATACGGCTAAAAATAGTACCAATGCCTCCAGTCACTTCCCATGTCTTGCTATTTCCCTCTTTCATGCGAACATCCAACAGTGAAGCGAGTCGTCCGCCATAGCGAGCGGGGATTCCACCTTTGTAAAGTTTTACGTCTTTCACTGCATCGGGATTGAAAACGGAAAAGAAGCCGAGCAAGTGTGACGAGTTATAAACAGGTGCTTCATCCAACAAAATCAAATTCTGCCCTACGCTACCACCGCGTACGTTAAAACCACTTGCTCCCTCACCTACAGTGCTCACTCCAGGCAACAATTGCAAACTTTTAATCACATCGGCTTCACCCAAAAAAGCAGGTATTCTTTGAATGGTTTTAATATCTAATTTATTCGTACTCATCTCCAGGTTTTGTAAATTGGCCTGCTCCAATTCTGCCTGAATAACTACCTCCTGCAATTGTTCAGCCTCACCGGAAAGCTCAATATCAATACGATTGCTCTTGTCAAGTTGCACTGATTTTGTAACGGGCAGGTAGCCGAGGTAACTATAGTGTAGTGTATAGGTGGCGGCTGGCAACGTGATGGAATAGAAGCCGTACTCGTTGGTAACACCACCGCCTTGTGTCTCGGTAACGTACACAGTCGCGCCAATCAATGCTTCGCCATTGCTGGCATCTTTAATATAACCGCTGATTGTGAATTTGCCGGTGGTTTGGCCAAATGCGAACGTGGACGTAAAAAGCCACGCAAAAAGAATCAATCTCATAGAATAAGTTAAGCTAACCTTAAAGCGTAAAAAGGGGTGTTTTGTTACGTCTAATCGAAAATTTTCGCAAAAAGTTTAGACAATTGTTGCGATTAGGAAGCGGAATCGATTCCAATTGTATCAATCACCAGATAGTCAGCTTTGGAAACTGACTGGCGCGCAAGGAGTTCAGCAATAAAACCGGTTAAGAACAGTTGAACCCCGATGACCAACGCGACCAATGCCAGATAGAAAATAGGCTGATCGACCACATCACGCTTTAGCGGAATTTTGGAGATGAAGAGCGCATCCAACTTATCCCAAAATATTTTCACCGTAAATCCAAACCCCACTAAAAAGGAAACGATGCCCCAGGCGCCAAAAAAATGCATGGGTCTTTTTGCAAATCGCCCAACAAACGTAATAGTGAGGAGATCTAAGAAGCCACGAACAAATCGTTCCCAACCAAATTTACTCACTCCATATTTTCGTTCGCGATGTTCTACTACTTTTTCAGTGATCTTAGTAAAGCCCGCCCACTTGGCGAGCACCGGAATATAACGGTGCATCTCTCCGTAGACGGTAATATTTTTTATCACCGAATGATGATAGGCCTTCAAACCACAGTTAAAATCATGTAAGCGGATACCCGATATTTTGCGTGTTACATAATTAAAAAACTTGGAGGGAAGCGTTTTTGAAATGGGGTCATGACGTTTTTTCTTCCAACCGCTCACCAAATGAAACTTCTGCTCTTTGATTAGTTTATACAACTCCGGAATTTCATCGGGGCTATCTTGCAAATCTGCATCCATGGTGATCACTACTTCGCCCTTGGCTGCCTTGAAAGCTGTATGCAACGCTGCGGATTTTCCAAAATTACGATTGAACTGAATTCCTTTAAAACAAGGATTCGCCTTACTTATTTTTTTTATTTCTTCCCAGGTGCCATCGGTGCTTCCGTCATCGATAAAAATTACTTCATACAAAAAGCCGTGTGTTTGCATCACACGGCTGATCCAATTACTCAATTCAGGAATCGATTCTTCTTCGTCCTTGGCGGGAATGACTAGCGAGATAGCAAGGTGTTGAAGCATTTAAGCAAACGGCTCAGGATTTTTCTTTTGGGTAAAAATCGTGACGATAAGAGCTACAACCATACCCCCAATTAAACCGCCAATCACTGCAAATACCCAAAACAACTTTTTCGTCCATTCCATGGCGGTCTCGATCGCATTTTCATCACTACCGGCTTCCTCCATCTTGGCGGTCTGCTCATCAAGCATTAGCTGTAACGGGCCGTAGTCAACATAATTTATGTAGACATACATTACTGTTATCGCCAACAGCGCTGATACTATTGTAAACCAAAACCCAATTCCCATTCCTTGTCCATAAGACATAAAACCGTCACCAGCCTCTTTAAATTTCTTGTGTGCTAAAACAAGCAGCACGATGTTAGCGACCGTTCCGATATAGTTAAATCCTCCTCCAAATGGATTGTATCCCAAAAAAGAGGTTACTA
>JABFSY010000405.1 GCA_013140395.1 Cyclobacteriaceae bacterium | reverse complement strand
AAACGTGGCTGCGTGGGGCGGCCCAGATCGGGGCCACGAAAACTTCACTTTTCTGCAACGTGCGATGGAACATACAATGTCCTCTTTTTTTACTACCGGTGGTATCCGTGGAGGAGCAAAAATGGTCGGCAATTATCAGCCGCGTAGTTTTAACATGGGCATTAGTCGGTCAGCTTTTCAATTGACGGGCGGGTTTAAGTTCGATCGTTTTGCCGAGGATATTGAGTTGAGCATCCGAATGAGACAGATGGGATTAACCATCGCATTTATTCCGGATGCCTATGTTTTTCATAAACGCAGGTCAACACTCATTCAATTCTACCATCAGGTTTTTAATTTCGGCAAGGGGAGAGCAAGGATCGGTGCTTTTCATCCCGGAGAGGTAAAATGGGTGCATTGGTTTCCCACTTTTTTTCTCTTAGGACTTTTTTCGTTTGCCTTGTTGCTGTTTGTTAACCTACAGGTAGCTATGGCATTGGGGGTGGCCTATTCTACCTACGTATGCTTGGTGATGTTTGATGGGCTGAGGAAGACAAAAAGTAGCATGGTGGCATTGCTCTCTTTTCCGGCTTTATTCATTCAGTTGGCAGGGTATGGTATCGGTTTTTTTGTAGAAAGGCTGAAATTATTACAAGGTAAAAAATACACGGAATCTTAAAGAAACCTCTTTTTTAGTTGAATTTTTAGATTTATCTAGCAATATTGCGCTAACCTAAAGATAAACTTACATGATGAGACTGCGCATATCTGCCTTCTTTTTTTGCGCTATTGGTCTGTCCTTAGCCGCTACGTCAGTCAGTGCACAATCAACCGCCACCTTACCAAAAGGGTATTACATTGTTGTGGCGTCTTATTTATCAGGCCAAGAAAAATTTGCAAAAAAGTATTCAGTTGAATTGAATAAGTCTGGTCGCCATTCCAGCTATGGCTTTGACGCTGCCCGCAATTACTACTATGTCTATCTAGATTTCTACATCGATTTTTCGACCTCTATAGACAGAATGTTGAACACTCGAAAAGAAGATGGCTTTGGTGAAGCTTGGGTGAGAATCATAAAAGACGGAATCGAACAACCAGCAGCGGTCGTGGTGAAAAATGAAGAGCCAAAACCACAAGCGGTTAAAACCGAAGAAGTAGTAACGAAGCCGGAAGTAACGACAACTGAAGCTAAGAAAGATGAATTGTCAAAAGAGCAGGTGGTAAATGGGCCAACGCCAATCGCCACGGAAGTGGTTGAAAATCCCAAGGCTGATCCAGTTTATATTCCACAAACCTTAAAAAATACGCAGGCTTTCTTTAGCCTTTATAATGCAGCCAATGGACTCGTTCTTGATGGGGAGGTAGAAGTAATAGATACAGACCGAGCTCGGTTGCTTTCGAAGATGAAAGCGAATACGTACCTCACCCTACCAGATCCTAAAAGTAAATCGGGGAAACTCACGTTGATTGGTAGCGCATTCGGCTTTCGAAAAATTCAACACGAGATGAATTACTACAATACAGAAGCAGACACGTTACAAGAAGATATTGATTTGATCGGCAATTTCTATATGATCAAGTTTGATCTTTCGCGCATGGTGAAGGGCGATATAGCCACCTTGTACAATGTGTATTTCTACAACGATGCCGCGGTAATGTTGCCGGAGTCTAAGTATGAGTTAAACAAGTTATTGCAAATGATGCAGGATAGCCCTGGCTATCGAATCATGCTACATGGACATACCAATGGAAACGGGCGAGGGAAGATAATTTATATGGGTCCGGAAAAGGACTTTTTTAACATCACCAAAGACGATGTGGTGAATGAATCCGGTAGTGCTAAGGAGCTTTCAGGTGCTCGAGCCAATGTGATAAAAGAATGGCTAGTCGCACAGGGTGTTGCCGCAAGTAGGATTCAAACAAAGGCGTGGGGAGGCGTAAGAATGCTTCACGATAAAGACAGCCAACATGCCAGACGAAACGTCCGCGTGGAGGTAGAAGTGCTGGAAAACTGATCTGGTGGGGAATTTCCTCGTTCCGAGGTCCGACCACTTGTCAGATAATTTAAATAACTCTCGTAAATCTTCGCTTAACAATTTGTTAATACTATTCCTTTTTGGAAATTGAAGAATTAACCAAAACGGAGATGAAGAAGATTTTTAGAAGTTTCACCCTGATTATCAATTATAAGACATTCATCATTACGGCACTGGCGGTGCTTTCTAGTTTTGTCTGTTTTCATTTGGGGCTCACGGCCAAGTTCCCGGATATGTTGGTGGGCGTAGCGATTGTCTTTCCGGTAGTTTTTTCAATCGGGTCCGCCTACTCGCGCAGAGAAACGGCACTGCAGCGATATGCCGATTTTAAAGGGCATGCTATCGCCATTTACTATGCTACGCGTGATTGGACAACAGCCAAAGACAATTCATTGCCTGCGAAGATGAGTCAACTCGTGCAAGATTTAATGCACCAAACCAAATTGATGTTGAAGCTATCACCAGATGAGTTTAGAAGCAGAGAAAGTGAGATGTATGTACTTTTCTCCAAGTTGTCAAGTCTTTCCATGCAACTCCGCGAGTTGGGTGTGCAGAGTGGAGAAATATCCAGAGTCAGTCAGTATGTGAGTAAAATTATTATTGCATTCGACAATATGAAAATCATACACAACTACCGTACCCCCGTTACGTTGCGTACTTACAGCAAAGTGTTCATTTATGTCTTCCCTATTATTTATGGGCCCTACTTTGCCAGCACATTTCATGAGTACTCAGCTCACTTGGAGTATGTGATGCCAGTGCTTTATAGTTTCATCCTCGTTAGCCTGGACAATATTCAAGATCACCTAGAGAATCCCTTTGACGAAATTGGAGAGGACGATATTGTAATTGATGCAGATGAGATGAAAAACTTGATGGGATAGAGTGACAAGACCAATAATTGCTTCGGTTAAAGCAAAAAAGGTCCGGCAATTGGCCAGACCTTTTTTTATTGTGTGTGGAATCGTTCTTACGCAAATCGTCTCGCTACTTCATTCCAATTCACCACGTTCCAAAACGCGTTGCAATAATCCGGTCTACGGTTTTGGTAATGTAAGTAGTAGGCGTGTTCCCACACATCAAGACCCAGGAGTGGCGTGCCTTTTACTTCTGCTATGTCCATCAAGGGGTTGTCTTGATTGGGGGTTGATGAAATAGCTAATTTACCATCTGTGCTTTTAATGAGCCAAGCCCAGCCCGAACCAAATCGAGAGGTGGCCGCAGTGTTGAACTTTGTTTTAAATTCTTCAAAATTTCCAAAGGCAGCATTTATCGCATCTGCTAACGCTCCTGTTGGCGCACCCCCCGCATTGGGTGCCATGATCGTCCAAAATAGGCTGTGGTTATAGTGACCACCGCCATTGTTGCGAACGGGCATTGGGTGTTTTGAAATGTTTTTGCAAATTTCTTCAATACTTAGATTTTCCTCTGGTTTGCCAGCAAGGGCATTGTTAAGGTTAGTAACATACGCATTGTGATGTTTGCCATGATGAATTTCCATTGTGCGTGCATCAATGTGTGGCTCTAATGCATTGAATGCATAAGGTAGTGCCGGAAGTGTAAAGGCCATAGTATGTTGGATTTTAGATGTTTTGTTTTTGTCTTTCCAAATATAAGAACCAAATCGCTATTTGTGCAGTGCAAATTCCGGTTCTTGAAATTTAGAAATTGCCATAATTAGTATCTCCTCACCAATTCCCCCAGCGTTTTTAGCCCTTTGTCAATTTTTTCATTCCAAGGCGCACCGTAGCTAAGCCTAAAGTAATGATGAAACTGCCCTTGCGAAGAAAAGATCTGACCAGGCGCAATCCCGATTTGATGATGCAATGCTCGTTTGTGAAGCTTGTAACCGTCCAGCTTTTTGTTCATTTCAACCCATAAAACAAAGCCACCTTGGGGCCTCGTAATTCTAATGTCATCGGGGAAGTATTCGGATATTGCCTGTAGGTACCTGAGGCATTGTGTGTGAAGAGCTGTTCGTAGGTGCCGCAGGTGCAGTTCATAACGACCATTTTGCAAAAAATGCGCAATGGCAGATTGTGCCAACGTATTGGTCGCAACGTTATTCATTCGTTTTAAACTCAATACTTTTTCTTTGAATCGACCAGGCACTGCCCAGCCAATTCGATAACCAGGAGCCAGCGATTTTGAAAATGATCCACAGTGTAAGACGAGTCCTTTTTTATCAAAGGATTTGCAGGTCTTGGGTCGCGTTTTGCCAAAATAGAGTTCCCCATAAATATCATCTTCAATCAAAGGAATATCTTTTTTCGCTAGCATCTCCACCAGTTCTTTTTTCTTTTCGTCAGGCATGCAACTGCCAACAGGGTTATTGAAGTTCGGCACGAACAGACAAGCTTTGATGTTTAGTTTGGGGATGGCCTTCTCTAAATAATTCAGATCGATTCCTGTGACAGGATCGGTAGGAACTTCAACCACATTCAATCCCAAGCTTTGCATGACTCGAAAAATTCCGTAGAAGGTTGGGCTTTCGATAGCAACCGTGTCACCTGGTTTTGTTACCGCCTGCAGACAAAAAGAGAGTGCCTCCATGCAACCTGCCGTTACTACGATGTCTTGTTCGCTTAATGTACCGCCCCAGTTGAAACTAAGCCGAGCAATTTGTTTTCGCAGCTGTTCATTTCCTTGGATGTGTTCATAACCCAAACAGTGGTCAGGCGAATGATTTAAACAATGCACGACCGATTTTTTCAATTTCGCGGCTGGCAGCAAACTTGAGTCGGGTGCTCCAAGTGAAAATGAAGTTAATTTGGTTGATCGCAGATCATTGTAAACACTGGTAATCATTTCATCCAACGTGACAGGCGATGCTTCATCGGTGGGTTTGCAACTGGTGGGAATGGCAAAGTTATGCCTGGGCGAAAATTTTACATAGTAGCCCGATTGAGGCCGGGCTTCCACCAATCCCTTGCTTTCTAGGTGATAATATGCCTGAAAGGCAGTGCTTAGGCTGATCCCTTGTTCTTTGCTTAGCGATCGAACAGAGAGGAGTTTGTCTCCCACCTTTAATGACTGTTTTTCAATGAGTTGCTCGATCCGATCGGCTACTTCTTGGTAGATATGCTCACGTGTGCTTGTCTCCATATCGTAGAACTGATATGGTCAAATGTACTAAAATTAAGAGTGATATTTTGGCTATTACAACCGTGTTTTTCACTCGACTAGAAATTGGTGCTTATCTGCTGTCCCAATTTGTTGGTCATAATATGCAAGAATTTTTCGTTGGGCTTGAGTATCCCTGCTGTACCCGACTCCATTGTTTCAGAATTGCCGAGTAGGTGAACTGACATGTCATTTATTTTGACAACTCGGTGCAGATAAAAAGATCCATTGGTTGTAATCGGTTTTGAGAAGAGGATCACACCGCGTTCATTTAACCGAATAAGGTAGGGGCTACACTCACCACTACTCATCTTGGTTCTTACTTCTTTTCCCGTTTGGTCGCTTAAGACGAAATAATTTCCTGCCAATAGATATCCATCCGAAAGGCTTATGACATCTGTCAATGTACCTGTCAATGAAATATTTTCTTTCTTCCACGTTATTTCTCCTAATACGTTAATACCTAGCATGTCGATCGGTTCGGCAGAGCTAAACTTTTCTTTTTGTTCAACACCTTTCAGTACAAGGGTAAAAGAATTACTTTTTTCAGCGTACAGCAATGATCGAGGGAATGATTTGTTAGCTAATTTTTTGCGAAGCCTTTCTTCACCCTTTTCGTTAAGGTAAACGAATGTATTAACGGCATCACCGCGGGTGGCGTGAATAGACCTAATAACCAAGGCACTTCCCTCTTGCGTGAGTACCAGAGGACCCAAGTAGGCATGCGCATCGCCTATAGCCGTACTGTCCACCGGAGCGGTAACATCCTTAAACCAAGCGGTTTTACCATCAGGATTAATGCGCATAACAAAAGTGCTAACCAGATTTTTTTTCTTGTCTGGCTTGTAGATACCTGCCAGGTAAGCGCTGCCGTCTGGATTTTTTCGATTGAATTTTGTGAACAGCAGACCCAAGTCAAGACCTTCTGGAGTAGGTGGTTGAAATAGTAGCGGAACAGTAAACCTTCCAGATTTCAAAAACCCTTCTTTGTTTGTGTAGGTATTCTCTGCAGTGTTGAGCCCAAGAATATTATTTCTAAGTTCTATCCCAAATTCCGCATAGGAATCGTTGATGATTTTTTGTTCCGTCCCCGCATACTTTTCCAAACCAGGTATGCCACCAAAAAACTTCGTCACAAAATCTCTGTGTTTTTTTGTCATGCCTTCAGAGATTCTGGTCTTGAATTCTTTGACAAGTGTATCTGCTTTTCTGTTAGAGTAGATCAGTTGACTGAAAACTTCCGCATTCCGGGAGGTTGGCAAAGTATCTAGAGATTTTGCCTTTGATTGAATTTCCAGATCTTGCTTATAGGCCTTGTAATCGAGAAGCGAGAGGATCATTGACTGCCTATCTAAATTGTTCAAATTGAATGTCAATTGTTTGTCAACTTTTACAACAGCTGGGAAATTGCTAAATATGGATCCAATCTTAGAAAGATTATCGTCCATTTTTTGATTGGTAGAGGCGATCTTTTTTCTCAGGTCAGCCACTTCCCCATTTATTTTTGCTCTTACTTGAATTACCCAGGCACTATAGTCCCAAAGCTGTATCTGATCGGTCAGAAAGTTGATGTTGGTCAACAATCCATCCAATCGATAAGTTACGATAGCACGAACCTTGTAGGATGGGCGATGGCCTTTAATGGGGTATTCTTTGATGAGTTCTAAATACTTGTTGAGATAGAAGACCGATGAGTCATAGTTGATTTTTATTTTCGATAGTCGCGCATCGACCGATTCGTCATGCATCAGATATAAATCTTCGATGGTCGCAAATTCTTCAGTCACTCCAGCAAATAGCCGTACAGACTGATCATAGAAATTTACACTTTTGGTAAATGCTTTGTAGATCGGTGGCATTTTTGCTCTAAACAGAAGAGAGGAATCGTAGCCACCTATAATTTTTGCCGATACTTTTGGGAACGGAATAGCCGGATTTCCTTTTGCATCGAACGCCTTAAAGATTGGCGCATAGTATTCTCCGTTTCGGTTTACTTCTCGCTCATCCACTAGTTGTTTTGATTTGATATATCGGTTGGTAGCCTGCTCTGCATTGGCCATCGCAAATGCGTAATTGGTTAGTGGATCAGCATTTTTGTAATTTTCTTCGTACAATAGCGCCAACCTGAAGTTAGTATTTGGGTGATCCAGATCAGCTGCCAGATATTCTTTCAATTCGTTTTTTTGGCGCTCAGCCGAATAGGTCGACAAAAGCGGAACCAGATCCCGGAATTTGACTCGTTGCGCATTGGCCAAAAGGGGTGCCAGGAAAAGTAAAATACTCGCAAAGCGCTTCATGAATTAGATACTTAAGATTTTTAATTCCACTCTTCTGTTTTTGGCCCTGTTCTCATCCGAATCATTCTTAAACTTAGCTTGTGTTTCGCCATACCCCTTGGCTGAAAAACGTTCTACAGGAATACTATTTTGAGTTAGATATTCCATCACACTTTTGGCGCGCTTGTTGGACAGAATCAGATTGTAATTGTCGGACCCAATATCATCGGTATGTGCATCAATCTCAACTTTTAAGGTTGGGTTTTCTTTCATCAACGTAATTACCCGGGTTA
>JABFSY010000269.1 GCA_013140395.1 Cyclobacteriaceae bacterium | reverse complement strand
CCGATAAATCAAGAGTGGGCGAGTGGGTCCTTGCAGTCGGAAACCCATTTAATCTGAATTCCACCGTAACTGCCGGAATTATTAGCGCCAAAGGAAGAAATATCAATATCATCAATTCAAACAATCCCGCAACGCGGAATGGCCAGCAACCCAGTAGCGCCATCGAATCTTTTATTCAGACGGATGCCGCCATTAATCCGGGTAACAGCGGTGGTGCTCTTGTTAATTTGGATGGTGGTTTACTTGGTATCAACACAGCAATAGCAAGCCCAACTGGATCTTACTCAGGCTATGGTTTCGCAGTACCGTCTAATATTGTGAGTAAGATTGTGGAGGACCTACTTGCTTTTGGAACTGTGCAGCGCGGATGGTTAGGCGTGGAAGTCCGGAGTATTGATAGCGACTTGGCCAAAGAAGAAAATCTTTCGTTGAACGAAGGCGCTTACATCAGCGGATTTGGTGATGCTGAAGACAAAAGTGCTGCGAAGAATGCAGGTATCAAGCCGGGAGATGTGGTTGTTAAAATTGACGAAGCCCCCATTAAATCAAGCACCGCTTTGATCGAATACATCGGACGAAAGCGTCCGGGCGACAAAATTACGATGACGATTGATCGCAAAGGAAAGACCCTGGTGTTTCCGGTGACTTTGAAAAACAGAAAGGGAAATGTTGAAACGATTAAGCGTGAGACAAAAGATGCGATATCCTCACTGGGGGTTGAATTGGAAGATGTTGATTCGAAAGTATTGAGAAAACTTGATCTGGAGAATGGTGTACAGGTAAAGTCATTGGAAAGAGGTAAGATTGAAAAATATACTGACATGAGAGCGGGCTTTATAATTACACGTATTGATAACATTGCCATAAAGTCTGCCAAGGAAGCAATCAATATCTTGTCCAAGAAAAAAGCGGGAGATTTGATTACCTTCGAAGGTGTTTACCCGGATTACCCACGTGAGTATATATATGCGTTAAGAATGTAAAACTAAACCCATTATTGGATGAGAAGATTGTTTAAAAAAGGTGAGCGTGTTCGCAGCAAAATGGACGGTAAAGTGATGGAAGTTTTAAAGTACATCAAGTCAAATTGGATTCAAGTAAAATCGTTTGACCTCGAATCAAAAGAGGTGCGAACGAAGAAAATAAAAGAAGACCAGCTGAGTAAAGCAGCCTAAGAAAAGCCCGACTTTGACGTGGGCCTTTTTTTTAGATGAAAATGGATGGGTTGATCTGTAACAATTCCATTACTTTTGAGTTTCTAAAAAAAGAGCCTATCAAAAAGTTCGAAATTCCAGCCTACTATCGATCCTCCATCACGGGTCGAATAAAAGAGTTTCGTAGAGTAAAAGATCTACGCAAACAAGATTTTGAGCCTGCGGTAGTAGACTTCGGACCTATTGTGTTTTTAATACCTCGCCATTTTGGATTCTGCTATGGTGTAGAAAACGCTATTGAAATCAGCTATCGAGCACTCGAAGAAAACCACGGAAAAAACGTCTATCTTCTGAGCCAGATGATCCATAACCAAGAAGTAAACTCTGATCTGGAGAGTCGAGGGATCAAGTTCATTATGGATACGGATGGCACGCATTTCGTACCCTGGGATAGTATTGGCAAAGACGATGTGGTGATTATTCCTGCCTTTGGTACAACACTTGAAATTGAAAAGTTGCTTCTTGACAAAGGGGTAGATGTGCAAAAGTATAACACCACTTGCCCATTTGTTGAAAAAGTTTGGAATAGAGCTGAAAAGTTAGGCAAAGATAATTTTACTGTGATCATTCACGGAAAACCAAAACACGAAGAGACAAGAGCCACGTTTTCACATAGCGCAGGTAACGGCCATTCTATAATTGTCCGTGATATGGACGATGCCATCGAGCTAAGTAACTATCTGTTGGGAAGTAAAACAGCTGCCGAATTTTATGAGGCTTTTGGAGGAAAACACTCGGATGGCTTTTCCCCCGAGTTGCATTTACAACGCGTAGGAGTAGTGAATCAAACCACCATGTTGGCGACCGAAACGCAGGGAATTGCTGACTTCTTTAAACAGGTGATGATTAAAAAATATGGTGAAGCCGAAATCAAAAACCACTTTGCCGACACGCGGGATACGCTTTGTTATGCAACCAACGATAATCAAGACTCAACTTATGAATTACTAAAGCAAGAGGCAGATTTCGCCATTGTTGTGGGTGGCTACAATAGTTCAAATACGTCCCATATCGTGGAGCTTTGCGAGCGAAATTTTCCAACTTTTTTTATCAATTCTGATAGAGAAATTAAATCAAAAGAAGAGATACAACATTTCAATTACCATCAAAAGGAGCTGCTCACCACCTTTTCCTTTATACCCGAAAAACGTCCCCTCAAGGTAGTTCTTACAAGTGGCGCCTCTTGCCCTGATACAGTGGTTGACAGGGTGATGTTGAAACTAGTTAGCTATTTCAACGGTTCGAAAAGCGTGGAGGAAGTGCTCGCCTCATTCTAGAATGCGAGTTTTTGTTCTCGGGGTATTCTTTCTTTCCTCATTATTGGCTCGTGCTCAACGTAAAGACACAATACGAAACTTACAGGAGGTAGTTGTTCAGGCGTTCGCTTCTGAAAAGCCTTTGGAGCAAGTAGCTGCTTCGGTTGCTATCGTTAATGCAAAAGAGCTGAATCGTTTCAACAACACTTCGTTTCTGCCAGCACTCAATACAATTGCCGGTGTGCGGATGGAAGAACGCTCGCCCGGCAGTTTTCGTTTAGCGATTCGGGGCAGTTCGCTGCGCTCACCTTTTGGTATACGCAATGTAAAATTCTATTGGAATGGGTTGCCTTTGACAGATGGCGGTGGCAATACCTATTTCAATCTGCTCGATTTCAATTCCGTCAGTCAAATCGAAGTCATTAAGGGGCCGAGCGGCAGTTTGTATGGTGCCGGCATGGGCGGTGTGCTGTTATTGAATTCTTCAGTACCAAACAAAAATGAATTTCAACTTTCGGCTGTCGTTGGCAGCTACGGGTTGCAACGCTATCAGCTACAAGCGACTGCGGCAGAAAGAAAAGTAAAAGCAACGATTCAATATGCCCATCAACAAGCAAATGGCTACCGCCAGCAAACGGCCATGAGGCGCGATGCGCTGAATTTAGAGCTACAATTTCAACTAAGCAGTAAAACCATTTTGCGATCCACTTCTTTCTACACTGATTTGTTTTACCAAACCCCCGGGGCATTGACAAAAGCCCAATACGGCCAAGACCCGCGCCAAGCGCGATTGGCTACCGCTACGCTGCCGAGTGCCATTGACCAACAAGCTGCCATTTACAATCAGACTTTCTACTCGGGGGCCATGCTCGACCATCAGTGGAATAACAACTGGTCGACTACCGTTGGTTTTTTCGGGTCAGTCACTGATTTCAAAAATCCGGCCATAACCAATTACGAAAAGCGCAGGGAAAACAATTGGGGTGGAAGAATGGAGAATCAATTCTGTTTTGATTTGTCATCTACGAAAGGCAAAATGACATTTGGTGGAGAGTTTCAATTTTTCAATTCGCCCATCACGAATTACGATAACCTGCAGGGTGTAACAGGGAATCTTCAATTTAGCGATGAATTGAAATCTTCGCTGGCAACTGTATTCGCGCAAAGCGAATTTGACTTGCCACACAATCTTTATTTGACGGTGGGCGCGAGTGGTAATTTCATTTCTTATCAGTTCAATCGCACTTCGATTATTCCGGCCGTTCAACAAACCAGAAAATTTGAACCTGTGTTGATTCCGCGGGTAGCCTTGCTGAAAAAATGGAGCGAGCGTCTTTCTACTTACGGAAGCGTCAGCAGGGGATTTTCTCCTCCTACGTTGGCCGAGGTTCGCCCATCTACCAATACCTACAACGACAGTTTGCGAGCCGAAACAGGAATCAACTATGAACTGGGAGCGCGGGGAAATTTTTTCAAAAATTTTTCGTTTGATGTCGCACTCTTTTCATTGCAACAAACCGAAACCATTGTGGTGCAGCGACAAATCAATGGATCAGATTTTTTTGTGAATGCTGGCGGTACCTCGCAATTGGGTGCCGAAGTGATGGTGAGCTACTTGAAAGAATTTAAAGGTCCTGGTATCTCTTCCATCAAAGTTTGGACGAGCTATACCCGCAACCAATTTCAATTCAACAACTACATCAAAAACCAACAAAACTATTCTTACAAAAACTTAACAGGCAATGCGCCCATCGCTCTGGTTTCTGGCTTCGATTTAAAATCAAAAGTGGGGTTCTATGTTAACTCGACTTTTAATTTTGTTGATGCCATTTCACTGAACGATGCTAACACTGATTTCGCTTCTTCTTTTTTTTTAATTGGCAGTCGATTGGGTTGGGCATCAAATCTCAAAAAAATGCCCGTCGATGTTTGGTTGGGTATCGAAAACGCCACCGACCAAACCTATAGCTTGGGAAATGATTTGAATGCAACGGGTGGGAGATACTACAATGCAGCCGCGGGCAGAAACTATTTCATTGGGGTTAAGTTGGTAATTGGGTATTAGGTAGTGGGGTTGAGGTTCCCAAGTCCTAACACTAAGTTCTAATTGTTATGTTCTTCACAATCCTCTCTGAATGCACTCGTGAGTTTTCAATAAACCACTTGTTCGTTTTCAAGCCTCCACACACCACCCCTGCGAGGTAAAGATTCGGTACGTTGCTTTCCATCGTTTCGGGGTTAAAAACAGGCGTATGAAATTCATCGTTTTGAAATTCGATTCCTATCGACTTCATAAAATCAAAAGGCGGTTGGTAGCCGGTCATGGCCAATACAAAGTCGTTCTCTAAAATTTTTTCCCCGTCACGCGTTTTTATTTCTACAGTTGTTGGCGTTATTGCCGTGACCTCCGAGTTAAAGAATGCGCGAATAGAGTCTTCCTTAATTCGATTCTCAATGTCTGGCTTTGCCCAGTACTTTACATTTTCTCCAATGCTTGATTCTCGAATCACCATCGTTACATCTGCACCTTTCCGCCATGTTTCCAGGGCTACATCTACAGCAGAATTTGCAGACCCAACCACAATTATTTTTTGTCCGAAGTAGGGATGCGGTTCGTCATAGTAATGTTTTACCTTCGGCAACTCTTCGCCCCGAACATTTAACAAGAACGGCAGGTCATAAAAACCAAGCGCAAGCACTATTGCCTTGGCTGAGTAAAAAGACTTGGTTGTTTTTACAGAAAAAAGTTCCGCGTTTTTAGTTACGCTATCTACTTTTTCATACAGTCTTACATTCAGCTTCCAACTTGAACAAACCCTTCGATAGTATTCAAGTGCCTCGGGGCGGGTTGGCTTTGCGTTGTTGGAAATAAATGGAACGCCACCAATCTCTAGTTTTTCTGATGTTGAAAAAAAAGTCATATTGCTGGGGTAATTATAAAGAGAGTTGACCAGGCAACCCTTCTCAATAATTTGATAAGTAAGCCCTGCCTTTTTCGCCTCGATTCCGCAGGCTAAGCCGATGGGTCCGGCACCGATAATAATGAGGTCGAGTGTGTGCATTAAGCTATCTAGTATAAAAGCCACCGCAAGTTACCCTTAATTCAAGAATCGCTTCTCTATCGTCTTCTTTAGCAAGGCTTACCAAAATGCATAGTGTAGGATTAACATTTCATTTGATACATTAAACAAAATAGGGTCATTTAAATTTGTTCGGGTGAAGTATGGTGTTTTATTGATAAAGTAGTGTTCATAATGTTAGATTTATTAATTAACTAGCTGAGATGCTTCGATATGTTTTAGTGGGGTTGGCTATCTGTATTTCAACGATCAAGTCGTTTTCGCAAACAATAACCACAGGCAGTTTTGATTCTAGTCCTCCTTTTTGTTCGGGCGCTAGCTTTAACGTTTTGTATTCGATAACGGAAACCTTTGCCGCTGACAACATATTTACAGCTCAACTTTCTGATCCCAACGGAAGCTTCGCAAGTCCAGTTACTATAGGATCTGCTGCCTCAACTTTTGCGGGGCAGATAACCGTCAGCATTCCTGCCTCACAGAGTGCTGGTGTCAGCTATAGAATACGTGTGGTCGGATCGTCTCCTTCTATTAGCGGAGCGGATAATGGAACTGACTTTACCATTAAGGTTATTGATTTAAACACACCTACTTTTACGGAAGCTATAGTTTGTCCGGGGGCTTCATTTAGTTTGAGTTACACGCTTGTTGATTGTGACTTTCTAAGTGGCAATGTTTTTACAGCCCAACTCTCCAATGCCTCGGGAAGTTTTGCATCGCCCACCACTTTGCAGTCCACCACTACCAATGGTGCCGGTAGTGTTAACATCACCATCCCCACTTCAACACCAGCGGGCACGGGCTACCGTATACGGTTAGTGGCCTCAAACCCTGTTCGTACAAGCCCTGACAACGGCACGAATTTAAAAGTCAATGCGTATGGAATAGACGCACCCACTTTTATTGGTACTTCCTTTTGTCAGGGGGAATCCCTTACTATTTCTTACACCATTCAAAATGGGTGCGGTTTCCCTTTCCTTCCATCAGATAATGTTTTCACTGCCCAACTTTCTAATGCATCGGGTAGTTTTGCTTCACCTATCAACATTGGGTCTGTTTCATCAACCAATTGAGGATTCATTTCAGCAATGATACCTATGGCAACACCCGCTGGGGCTGGGTATAGAATTAGAGTTGTAAGCTCCAATCCCGGCTCGGGAATCATTGGCATTGATAATGGAACTAATCTCACAGTTAATGCGCCCTCAGGAAATCCCGCCACATTTGGGTCAGCTGTTTGGAATGCGTACGTCTACTCTGGAACAGCTTCCCCTATAATCACCAATACTTTTTTTGGTAGCTACACAGAAAACAATCTCAGCTTTGATACAAAAAATCGCTGGGCAACGGCTGCCGGTCCGGGAACGGCAGATGCTTCATCGGGCTCTGCCTACACGGGCTGCCCTGTGCCTACCACGAACTATACAATTAGTTTTAAACGAACCAGTTTCGTCTGCGGTTATTATCAGATCGACATCCCTTTACAAGATGATGGATTGACTCTTTTTGTAAATGGCATACCCGTTTTTCAAAACAGTAGTTACACGCCTATCCTACAAAGCAATGTATGGACAGGATTTCTTGGGGCTACTTCCACCGTAGAGTTTCAAATTGTCAACCTTACTGGTGGAGGGCAACTTCAAGTTGCTTTTAATGCTGCACCCAATCCGTTAATCATTAGTGAGCCTGCTGTTGTATGCGTTGGCTCCAGTACTACATTAAGTGTATCATCAGCTCTTTCTTTCAGTTATGCCTGGACACCAACATCTGGGCTTACTAATTCAACCAGCGCAAATGTAATTGCTACGCCAGCCGCCACTACTACCTATACCGCTACCGGAATGGATGCGGCTACCGGATGCTTCATCTCCAAAAGTGTGATTGTTACTGTTACCTCGCCATCTGCCATCCCAACTATTTCTTTGACAAATGTGCCCTCTACCATTTGCACAGGCTTAACCTCAGCCACTCTTAAAGCGAGTGGCGCAAATACTTACACTTGGTCTCCTGCAAGTGGTCTAAGTACAACAACCGGCAGTACGGTCATAGCCAATCCGTCTTCAACCACAACCTATACCGTAACCGGAACAACTGGCTGCCAAGAAGGTACCAATACGGCAACGGTAACGGTGCAAGCGATACCAGCAAACCCATCGTCCATATTTGGTAACGCTACATGGAATGTCTATTGC
>JABFSY010000035.1 GCA_013140395.1 Cyclobacteriaceae bacterium | reverse complement strand
TCTTCTTTCTTCTCGTTTTTCTTTTCAGCCCGGTAGTCAACATATCCTTTTATTGCCCGTCCGATAAAAATCGGCAGTGTGGTAGCCAATGGCAAATACAAGCCGATGGCAAAGGCGAGTGCCTTGATGCCGCATAACTCAATCATCACCGCAATAAAAACACCGACCATTACAAACTGCCAGTCGAGATTAAAGGACAAAATACCTTTTGCTAACGTAGCCATTAGAGTGGCTTGGGGAGCTGGAAATTTATCACTACCAACTGCATGTTTGATTCCCTGTGCTAACATCTCTTGAGTTGGAGTATCCAGAATCTTCACCACAAGACCAATAGCGATGGAGGAAACAATGGCCCCGATAAACAAGGCCAATTGCTGGTAGCGTGGTGTTGCGCCAACGATATAACCTGTTTTTAGATCTTGCGAAGTTGCTCCCGCATTGGCAGCGGCAATACAGATCATTCCGCCTACCACTAGCGCCAATGGCTCATAGAGCTTTCCACTCCAGCCAACAGCTGTAAAGATCAGACAAGTGCCCATCAGGGTAGCAATCGTCATCCCTGAAATGGGACTGTTACTAGAACCGACCAAACCGACTATTCTACTGGCTACCGTTACAAAGAAGAACCCGAAGATGATGATCAACACACCTATCAATAACTTTTGCACGATGCTGTCACCGGGAATATTGGGCATAATCGCAAGTGTGGCTATCAAAACAATACTTCCGATAATCACAACCTTAAAAGACAAATCACGATCGGTTCGCAACACGCCTTCGCCACCCTTTTCCTTGAGAGATCCAACGCTCTCGCGGAACGAGCTTATAATAGTTGGAATTGTTTTAATCAATGTAATAAATCCACCTGCCGCCACGGCTCCTGCGCCAATCTGTCGAATATAGGCGCGATAAATTGCATCCGCATAACTTCCAAAGGTATGCGTTGCAGGATCCCAACTGCCCGGTCCACCAGCTGTATTAACATCTACCAAGTAACCGAGTTTTACCAATTGAATGGCAATCGTATCAGCGGGAACTAATGTAGCCAGCAGTGGAATCATGGCCCACCAGGCTAGAACAGAGCCTGCCACAAGAACACCAGAAATTTTGAATCCTATAATGTAGCCCACGCCAAGGTACTCTGGGGTGATTTCTCCCCGGCTAGCCGCAGATGGCCAGAATTTGTTTACCTGACTTGTTACGTAAGCAGGTGTTTCTGCAATAACGTGTAAGACCTTTTGCAGAATGGCGTAGGTGAATGCAACTCCCATCCCTACAAACGCTGTTTTTGCAAAATCTCCTCCCTTTTCTCCAGCTTGTAAAACAGAAGCGCAGGCAGTGCCTTCCGGATATGGCAGTGTGCCGTGTTCTTTTACGATGAGTGATCTCCTCAGCGGTATCATCATTAACGTACCAAGCATACCGCCAAAAGCAGCTAAAATTAATATCGTTAAATAGTTGAAATAACTTTCCCCCACACTCACACCATCTGCACCCGGAGATAAAAACAAAAATCCAGGTAGGGTAAACACAACACCCGCAGCGACGGACTCTCCTGCCGAACCGGTGGTTTGAATAATGTTGTTTTCTAAAATTGTGGTCTTTAAAAACTTACGACCAAGTGTTATGGCTATTACAGCGATGGGTATGGAGGCTGAAACAGTTAGACCTGCTTTCAACGCAAGGTATACTGTAGAGCAGCCAAACAAAATTCCAAAGAAGACGCCAAAAACTACTGACTTTACAGTAAACTCAGCGATGTTTTGCTCCGGAGCAATGTAGGGTTTGAAAATTTTAGATTCTTCCATATGAGATCAATTACTTTTTTTTATAACAAGATTATAAACAATCATTAAAGCTGTAGAGGTGAGGCCAATCCCGGAAAGGGTGTACCACATCATAGCCGGATCAGTGTCAAGATAAGAACTTCGAAGCCAATCAGAAAGAATACCTGCAGTAAACGAACCAATGGCAACCGGTAAAAAAGCGAAGCCCATAAAGGTTCCAACTTGACCTTTTGGCGCCAGAGAACTTACATACTCATAAAACCGGGGTGCTTGTGTCGCTTCGCATAGTGCAAATAGCATGATACCAATGATAGTGAATAGTATCGTTCCCCCAGCACCAATCACAATCCAAGATGCGCTGGCAATCGTGAACCCGATAATGATTGCTATCACAGTTTTCCACTTACTGACAAATGCTGTGACGGGTATGGTAATCAGAATAATCGTCCATGCATCGACCGTTTCAAGAAATTCGAAGGCTTCATAGTGCAATACTTTGGTTGCATAAAAGGGTAGCGTGTAAAACACTTGCCAAAACATCATCCAGAATCCGGAGAAAATCAAAAGGAAACTCATGAACTTGAAATTGGCAAAAACCAATACCATATCGCTGAAAACTTTTGCAAATGTCTTCTTCTCCCCTACTTCGCCATCAGGTTCTTTAAAGAAAAACCATGCTCCAAAAAACAACAAAAATGAGGTGATAGAAGACATGACCAACACAAACTCAATACCTAGATCTTGACGAACATAAAAAGCGATGATAGGACCAATAGCACCTCCTAAATTGACGAGTGTATAGTAAATCGAAAAACCCAATGCCTGAGCCCCAGGCTTAGAAGTCTTCGCGACTGTGCCCACAATACAGGGTTTGATTAACGAACCGCCAACCGCTGTCAGGAGTAAAACTCCTATCACGTAGTTTCTTTTGCCAACGGTTTCTACTATTGCTTGTCCATACTCCATTCCCGCCAAGCCTATCAAAAAATATCCAACGCAAAAAATGGCAAAGCAGGCCATCAAAGTTCGCTTGAAACCATATTTGTCTACGAAAACTCCCGCCACAATAGGCAGTGAGTATAGCACAGCGTTGAAAAGTCCTGCCAAAAAACCAGCTTCCTTTTCTAAGCCCACTTTGGTTGCCAAAAAAACCGTTAAGACCGCCTTCGAACCATAGTAGGCAAGACGCTCAAAGAGTTCTAAGGTATTAGCAATCCAAAAAGTAGAAGAAAAACCATTAACGATGGTAGAGGCGCGTTCGCGAAGACTCATTAGACTGGTATAGGTTAAAACGTAAACAAAGTAGCCTGATTAATTTGAAATAGCAACACAAAAGACAAATGGTCAGTCTGCCAAACTTCAGCTATTGGAAAAGTTCTGCCCACTTTTATGACAAAAGACAATCAACCAAGTCAGCCCCACCAAGTATAGAGTATTTCATTTAAATTGCAGGCATATAAAACCGACATGCAGGCAATCAAAGAGACAGACTTTCAATTCCCAAATCAAACAGGATTTTATAAAGGCAAAGTTCGCGATGTCTATTACTTTGGCGAGAAGATGGCAATGGTGGCTACTGACCGTATCTCAGCTTTTGATGTTGTCTTGCCGAAAGGCATCCCCGACAAAGGAAGAATTTTAAACCAAATTGCGGCTTACAATCTCAAAGCAACCAAAGACATCGTTCCTAACTGGGTGCTAAGCACGCCAGACCCAAACGTAACAGTTGGTTTCAAATGTGAACCCTTTGCCGTTGAAATGGTGGTGAGAGGGTATTTGGCAGGGCATGCCTGGAGAGAATACAAACTAGGAAAACGAACCATTTGCGGGGTAACTATGCCCGATGGTCTACATGAAAATGACCGACTGCCCCACCCTATTATTACACCAACCACAAAAGCCAAAGTGGGCCATGACGAAGATATTTCGCGTGAAGAAATTTTGAGTCGGGGCATTGTAGCGGAAGCTGATTATAGGATTCTGGAAGATTATACCCACAAACTTTACCAGCGGGGAACAGAGCTCGCTGCTTTACGGGGCCTCATACTTGTAGATACCAAGTATGAGTTCGGAAAACAAAACAACAAAATCTACCTCATCGATGAGGTGCACACGCCTGACTCTTCCCGCTACTTTTATAAAGAAGGCTACGAAGCAAGACAAAAATCGGGCGAAGCCCAGAAGCAACTTTCCAAAGAGTTTGTTAGACAATGGTTGATTGAAAATGGCTTTCAAGGCAAGGATGGTCAAAAAGTGCCTGAAATGACAGATCAAATCGTGTCAAGCATTTCCAGTCGCTATCAGGAACTTTATCAACAAATGACCGGTGAAAAATTGGCCCCGATTGATTATTCCAGCATCGAAAAACGAATTGAGCAAAGTATCGTTAAATCGTTAAATTAGCGCCTTCATTATTGTAAAAGCCACATTTAGACTTCTATCTACACACGAAATGAAATACACGATCGACAAACAAGAAAAGTACACTTTGGTACGCCTCCACGAAGAAAAACTAGATTCTACTGCCGCCCCTCAACTAAAATCAGAGATGGTTACTCTGCATGCGGAGGGAGTACGGAATATCATTCTTGACTTAAGTGAAGTAAAATATACAGACTCTTCAGGGCTAAGCGCGTTGTTAGTTGGCAATCGAATTCTTCATGAAGATGGTGGCATTTTCGTACTCACGTCACTCTCGGACCACACGGCTAAGCTGATAAAAATTTCTCAACTAGATAGCGTTCTTAATATCCTTCCAATGGTGGAGGAAGCCATCGATGCTGTGTTTATGCATGAGATTGAAAAAGATATGAAGAGCGATGACTAACCTGATTCGTTGATGGTTTCATCGATGATTTGATAGGGTGTATTCAAATGACCGAGGAACTAATCATCCGATTACCCATTGAATAGTTTCAGCTTAACAATACTAGGTGCAAGTGGAGCAGTTCCGGTCTACGGAAGGTTTCCATCCTCCCAATATCTGGTTATCCAAAATAAACACTTTCTAATTGACTGTGGAGAAGGGTGTCAACTTCAACTGGCACGCTATGAAATACCCATTCACAAAATAGACCATATTTTTATAAGCCATTTGCATGGCGACCATTATCTTGGTCTAACGGGGCTTTTATTTTCAATGCATTTGCAAAAACGCAAAGCCGATTTGCATTTATATAGCCCTCCTGGACTAAACGAAATCATCTTGCTTCAGCTGAAGTATTCCAGATCGGTTTTGAATTACTCTTTACATTTTCATTCATTCGATCCAACCCAAAAATATCAGCTACTCGAAAACGATGCGCTGACGGTAGAAACAATTCCTCTCTTCCATAAACTTCCTTGTGCGGGTTTTCTATTTAAAGAAAAGCCAAAGCAAAGGCGCATCGATAAAGAACAGTTAATAAAAGGCATGTTGCTTCAACATATTGTTGCCTTGAAAACGGGACAGGATGTTTTTGATGAACAAGGAAAACTACTCTATAAAAATGAGGACTTTACGTTGGCCCCCAAACGCTCGCTTTCCTATGCCTACTGCTCAGACACCGCTTTTTTTGAACCAATAATTGATCAAATTGACGAAGTTGATCTTTTATATCATGAGGCAACTTTTATGGATGAAGAAGAAGCTAAGGCAAACGAAACCAAGCACAGCACAGCCAGACAAGCTGCGGAAGTTGCAAGACGAAGCCGGGCGAAAAGGCTACTTATTGGCCACTTTTCAGCCCGGTATAAAGATCTCGAGCCTCTCCTAGCAGAGGCTAAGTCGGTTTTTGAAAACTCTTCTTTAGCCATTGAAGGTCAAACTTTTACAATAGAAGCATGACAGTTACCTTAGAAGAAAAAAAGAATCGCCTCTTCATTGTTTTAGCTGCTTTGTTTCTAACGAACGCAATCATTGCCGAGCTAATTGGTGTAAAAATATTTTCGGGTGAAGGAGCGCTAGGCCTGGCACCCGCCCACCTTCATTTGCTGGGATTTGAAGTGGATTTTAACCTGACGGCCGGTGCGGTCATTTGGCCAGTGGTTTTTATCACTTCTGATTTGATCAATGAGTACTTTGGCAGGCCAGGCGTGAAGCGCATCAGTTACCTGGCCGCTTTCTTTATCGCCTATTCTTTTCTTGTCATTTTCTTAACTATGGAACTACCCCCCGCCCAATGGTGGCTGGATGCAAACAATAAAGACGCTGCGGGCAACTATTTCAATATGGACTTTGCCTTCAACAAAATTCTAGGACAAGGTCAACGGATTATCATCGCCTCCCTGGCAGCATTTCTAATCGGCCAACTCGTTGACGTTTTTGTTTTTCAAAAGCTGCGGCAACTGACCGGGTCAAAAATGCTTTGGCTACGCGCGACAGGCTCTACCTTGGTGTCTCAATTTATTGACAGTTTTGTTGTTCTGTACCTAGCCTTTGTTGGAATTTTCTCCAACCAGCAAATACTTGCCATAGGCTTCACCAACTACCTGTACAAGTTTTCAGTTGCCATACTCCTAACGCCCGCCATTTACTTGGGTCACTATGTCATCGATCGTTACTTAGGCAAAGAGAACGCATCCAGACTATCCGAGGAGGCAGCTAAGAAAAGTGGCTCATTCCTTTGACCGAAATACGTTATCCAAGATGATGGCTGCGGCAATTGAGGCATTAAGTGATTCTGCCTGGCCAATACGCGGAATAGTAATGTGATTGGTGATTAAGCTATGCACTGCACCTGAAATTCCCTGTGATTCATTTCCGATCACGATAAAACCCTCTCCTCCAAAGTTTGTATCATAAATAGACCTGCCAACTAATGAGGCTCCGTAGACTGGCCAATCGGTTCCCATTAAGTAGTTGGTCAATTGAGTATAATAAACATTTATTCGGCAAAAGGAACCCATCGTAGCACTTATCACTTTTGG
Source organism: Cyclobacteriaceae bacterium (assembly GCA_013140395.1). Classification (GTDB taxonomy): domain Bacteria; phylum Bacteroidota; class Bacteroidia; order Cytophagales; family Cyclobacteriaceae; genus ELB16-189. Next base: position 1,079 of record JABFSY010000035.1, on the reverse strand, counting down.
ATTATACAAATCGGCCGTTTCTAAAGAAGCGATAATGTGCTTGATGCCATACCAATCGGCTGTTCTGATAATTGTTCCCAAATTACCAGGGTCTCGTATTTCATCCAATACCAAAACAAACTCCTTGCCCAAGATTGGGGCTGAAATGGGCTTCAGCTTAGCAATTGCTATGGCTGAGTTATTTGTCTGAAAGCTACTGGCCGTTGACAGTTCCCGCTCTGTTGTTTCAACGACCTCTACCTTTCTCTGTCTTAATAACGAACCGTTTTCGGCAAGGAAACTGGAAGTACCAGCTACCCAAATTACCTCAAAATCTGACTTTAACAGTTCAATAATTCCTTTGGCTCCTTCTACGGTAAAACATTGTTCCTCTTTTCGGTATTTCTTTAATTGCAGAGATTTGATGAATTTAACTTTTGCTTTGGAAATCATTGGTTCTTTTGGGTTTAGACAGGTATCAAGAGTGTTCTCTGTTGGAGCTCTCCTACTCCTGTTGAACAGCTGCTCGTCTACAAGATACCTCCAAGAAAATCAAAAGTTGCTATATCGCCAAACGGTGGTGGCACCCAGGCATATCAACAAGGATAATTTACAAGATCTGTATACTCAAAAATCAGCTCGAAAAATATTCGGTGTCCCGATGAGTCTATTGGGTTGGATGTACCACAAAGGAGAAAAAAACTTTAACAAGCAAAAGTTCATTGATCAGAAAGAAAAAAAAGAAAAGAAGTTCGATCGAAAAATAGCAAAGGCCAAAAACCCTCGCAAAAAGGACAATCTTGAATTCAGAAAGAAAAAGAAACAAGAATCGCTTGACAATAAAATTGAGAACGGAAACCTATTCATGCAATGGGGCGATAAAACAGCTGTTTATGATTCAGCGAAGCTCGCTATCACCGTTGCCAAAATGAATAACTATCTTTTTATCAAGGGATACTTTAATGGTAAAGTGTAAGCATCGGTGAAAGAAAATGGCCGAAAGGTTTCTATTCTCTACAGGGTAGCACCCGGAAAACCTGATATCATTGATTCACTTGTATTGCGAATACCCGATCAAAAAGTGCATGATCTTTTGAAGG
>JABFSY010000493.1 GCA_013140395.1 Cyclobacteriaceae bacterium | reverse complement strand
CGCCAAGACAGAAGATTCCGTGATGGCTCTCAACGCACTCATCGCTTATCAATTCTAACTCTTGTTTGCTTGCGGCTTGTAGAACTTGACTGCAAAAAGGAAAATCATGAAATAACAAATGATGGGCAAGAGGTAGGCTGTTGCCACACTTGTTTTGTCGGCTACATAACCCATGATAGGAGGGAACACGGCACCACCCACCACGCCCATAACAATAAAAGAAGAAGCTTTCTCTCGCAGATCGTTCAGGTTTTTCATTCCTAAACCGAAAATAGTTGGGAACATGATCGAGAATGTGAATTGCAACCCGATCAAACAGGCAAAAGAAAGCCAGCCCATGTGTTGCGATATCACCAAACACATCGCTATGCTCCCCAAACAGAATAGTGCGAGTAGCTTATTTGGCGCAATAAAATTCATAAGATACGTGCCCACCACTCTTCCTAAAAGCATCATCATCATGCTCAACGAAAAATAGTAAGAGGCATGCTGGTCTGTCATGTTGGGCATGTAGGTGATGGCATAGTTGATAAAGAATGCCCACGTGCCTCCTTGTGTAGCCACATTGAAAAACTGAGCGACCACCGCCCATTTAAAATGCTTGTACTGAAAAAGATCGCGATAGCTTCGCTGCGTGCCGGTTGCATTTCTGGCTTCCTGCAACGGAGGAACTTTTGTGAACCAAAAGGCAACAGCAATAATGAAAACAGTAGCGCCAATGGCTGAGTATAGCATTTTCACGGAGAACAAGTCTGCTTGTGTATCGCCTGTAAGCACGTCACCCAAAATGAAAACGCCACCCAAAATTGGTCCGATGATAGTACCTACTGCGTTGAAGGTTTGAGAAAAATTTAATCGTTGTTCAGATTTTCGCTCATCACCCAAGGCAGCAGTGAACGGATGTGCAACGGCTTCTAAAGTAGCCAGGCCACATGCAAGGATAAAAAGTGCAATTCTAAAAAATCCAAAGGATTCAGCTCCGGCCGCGGGAATGAAAAGAAAAGCTCCCAACGCATATAGGCAAAGGCCAACAATAACCCCATTTTTATAACCGTATTTTCTCATGAACAGTCCGGCAGGAATGCCCATTACAAAGTAGGCACCAAAAATAGAAAACTGTACGAGACCGGACTGTGCCAACGAAACGCCCAATACCTTTTGAAAATGCCGGTTCAGCACATCGCCCATAGAAATGGCAATTCCCCACAGCATAAACAAGCTGGTGACGAAGATGAATGTAGGGACGTACTTACGGTCGGTGAGTGGTATTTTTTCCATAGGCTTAGGTGAAGACAAATGTGCTGTACCTTTTCTCAGTATCCAAATTTAGTTTTGCTAGTCTTCGGTCATCTTTTATTGTCGGGCGTCCACAAAGCGTCTTACTTTTCGTTCCCCCTTGCCCATTTGCAAGTTTTCCAATTCAGCAAGCGAGACGAAGACGATTTCAGGAATGATTCGAATGCGCGACTGAAAGGCGTTGCGAATTCTTTTCTCTGCATCCGCTTGGCTTTCCTGTGTATGGATATGAATTCGAAGTTCGTCTGTTTCCAGCACACCTGTATAGGCCTCGACTACAAAGTCAATCACTGAAGGCTGCTGTTGCAGAATTTCAAAGACGCCTGCCGGGTAGATGCTTGTACCTTTCAATTTAATCATTTGCTGTTTGCGCCCAAGTAGTGGACTTAGCCGAAGCGTATTACGACCGCACTTACAAGAAGTTGTGTGTGCCACCGCAATGTCTCCCGTCTTGTAGCGAAGCAATGGCATACCCTCCACGCCAAGCGTGGTGATGGTGACTTCGCCTGGTTGCCCATTAGGGACAGGCTCATTGTTCTCATTCAGTATTTCTACAATCAGCAACTCTGGGTGATGGTGGCCGCCCATGCCATGCTCACATTCTGTGAAAGCAGTCTGCATTTCGGTGGAAGCATATGTACTGAACAGTTGAATGTTCCACTCACTTACTATTTTTTTTCCTACTGCGTTCAATTCAAAATCTGGTGTTCGGATGTTTTCTCCAATACACACTGCTGCTCTTACTGAGGACGAGGAAAGTGAAGCGCCCTGTTGCTTTGCGTATTCAATGAGCTTAACAAGGAATGTTGGCACGCCAACGAGTACAGTTGGTTTTAGTCGTTCTATCGTTTCCCACTGCATGGCCGGCAACCCCGGACCCACTCGCACAATGCCGGCACCCAATTTACGGATGCCCTCGTAATAGGCGATGCCCGCCATAAACTGCCTGTCGAGCGTCAACATCAATTGGTACAAGTCAGTAGCAGTTCCGCCTGCGCATGCAAACGAAATGTATTCGTTGTAGGCAAGTCGTTCTACATCCTTTGCCGTGAGCCCGATCGTCACTGGTTTTCCCAACGTGCCAGAGGTGCTTGTATACTCTTTGATTTCACTTTTCGGCACACACAGAAAATCCCATTGAAAATTTTGTAAATCATCTTTTGTAGTGGGCGGAATTCGTAAAAGGTCTTCCATACCTTTCATCTCTTCGAGATTAATTCCGTGATTTTCAAATAGGCGTTGGTAGAAAGGCGATCGAGTCTTCAGGTAAGACAGTAATTTTCTCAATTCACCAGATTGAAAATGACTGATCTCCTCTTTGCTTTTTAGTTCTAATGCCGGGATAAACTTGCCCATTGATACGGAATTACTTTTGTCTTTGTCGAAATGAGAAAACGGGTCTAGCCGAGAGCCATCATCCAAAATTTGAGCTAAATATAAAATAAAATAATGGCAGCGATGGAGTTAGATTTTGCAATCGCTATATGAATCAAATCACTCTTCCAGGATCACAACGGCAGAGGCCATGTCTTTCAAATGAGTAATGGACACATGAATAGTTGCCCAGCCATGCTGTTTTGCCTTTTCTTTCATAGCGCCATGCAGTTGAATGGTGGGCCGGCCATCGATTTCGTGTACAATTTCAATTTCATGCAGTTGGTATCCTAGTCCAAATCCTTTTCCGGTCGCTTTTAAAAATGCTTCCTTCGCAGCGAAGCGTACTGCGTAGTGTTGTGCTTTTTCTTTTCGCTCCTCACAGTAGGCAATTTCCGCAGGTGAGAAAACGCGTTCTTTAAACCCATTTTCACGAGCGATCGAAGCGCCTACACGCTGTACTTCAATCAGATCGATACCAACGCCTATAATCATTTTATTTCTTTTTTACAGCGTGTTAGATTTTCCATCATGTGATCACGCTCTTGCAAAGTGGCGACTTCTTTCGTGAGGCCAATTTCATAGGCAGCCCTGGCTTTCTCAAATTGCTGGTCAGTTAGATAAAAGTCACCCGCCAGCATATAAGAAAGATACGAGTTCGGATTTTGTGCGATTAGACTATCAGGCTGAAGTCCTTCGCGAGATTGAAAAGGAAAACGGAAAGGTGCGAATTTCAGATAGCGTGAATAGTTTTTGGTAAGTAGAAAGGAATCAGCGGGCAGTGTTTGAGCTTGCTCGTAGATTTCTGAAAGGGGTAGCGCACCTTTAAATACTTTGGAGAGGTCATAACAAACAAATTTTCCCAATTGCCAGGGAGCAGTGGACACCCACACTAATTTTTTTTCAGGTTGGAAGATAATACCATGATGGGCGATGAGTTGGTTAATGGATTTCTCATTCCCCAATCCGATATCAGCATTTTGCAAGCCCAATTGATTGCGAAGAATGGAAGCTGTCTTGGCCACCGTGTTCGTTCCATTGCTGTTGAGTAACTCATTCACGCGTTGATGGCGATATACGGAGGCACTCGTTCGCTTGTGCTCTGTATTCAGAGGTGTATTTCCTAGTACCTTACCCTGAAAGTGATTCGTACACACGAGGTACTCGCCCGTTGCTTCCACCAAATCAATTTCTTCAGGAGTCTTTTCGATGATGGCTGCGCGCCTGTCTTTGGCCGAACCAATCAGAAAAGATTCGGAGACAAACATCTTTCTCTTTTTGGCGATCGCATACGCCTCGTCAATGGTGGATGCATATTGAAGTATTTCTCGTGCCACCAACGAAACCGGTGTGGCAGATGCAGTGGGCACTTCCGATTTGGCGGCATTGATGGTTACCGTAAGTCCTTGTTCATTCATGCCCGAAAGAACTCCCGTCATCCCACCAAAGGTGATCATCATAAACGCATGCCCTTTTTCGGGTCGATACAACGCAATGATTTTGTCACGGGCGAAATCATCACCCACGTAAAAATCAAAATTGCGACCGATAATCAGGGTGCTGTCTTCAGATTTATTTCCCCAGGTGGCGAAGGAGGTGCATCCTACCAATGACATATTTTGCAGGGCATGCCCGATGTCGTGCGCTGCGTGATAATTTAAAATTCGTTGAAAGGGTGGAGCAATATCATCGAACTCGTGCGAAGCCACTTGCGATACACCGTAGATCTCCTGTTTATACTCTTCGGGTATGTGTTGTTCAAGATCTCGATTAAACCAACCCACGAAATATTTCAAAACACTCAAATATATTTCACTAGGTACAAGCTGACGGATTTGATTGGTGAATGCTACTTCCTGAAATTGAACGAGCTCTTTTGCCAATTTGCCTGATGCCAGCCCAATGGAATAAGGATTTCCCTCTACATACATTTCGTATAAGCCACTGTCACTTTTCCGAAACAAGTTCCGGCCAAGAGTGAATGACCCTTCACTTATTTCTTTGCGTTCAGTCAACTCGTAATTAGAAGATTCAACCAAAGGCGGATCGACTGCCGCCACGATCCGAACATAGATAATGACAGCCAACAAAAGCGTAAATAGAGCAAAGACAGTGAAGCCAACTATTTTAAAAACCTTTTTCACCATGTTTGCAAGATGAGAATGATTTACGCATTTTTTATCTTTTCGATCAGGTATTCCATCCCCAGAATGCGCGAACAAGTAACAATCGCGCTCATACTTACACCTAAGATTCCATGCATATTCAAATTTTGCCCTGTAAGTAAGAGGTTAGGGATCTTGGTTGCCGGAGAAATGAAAGTAGCCAACGGGTCGCGATAATCTTTTACCACACCGTATAGTGTGCCATCATTACCACCGAGATAGTCGCGCATGCTGAGTGGGGTACCGATATAGGTACTCTTAGTAGCTTCTTTGATGCCAGGGAATCTTTTTTCAACCAGGTCCATCAGCAGGGCCGCCTTCTCTTTCTTAAATTGTTCGTAGTCTTCTCCTCGACTTACATCGTTAGATGCAGTATGGTGGGTGTGCTCCCATTGTTTTACTTCATCAAAACGCATGTACGTTAATATCGAAATGCCCTCGGCAAATGGTCCACCCTTAGAGGAGGTACTGAAAAACATCGCGTATCCCTGCGGCCAATTTTCAGGGGTATATTCAATGGGCGCCCAGGCGTCTTCGTTGGCAAAACAATAAAAGTTGTGGTTGAAGTGCGGAAAAGCGTCTTTCTTCATCACAAGATTAACATAGAACACCGAGATGGAATTTTGCAATGCATTCAAACGCGATCGGTAAGCCTTTTTAATCAACGTGCTCTCGGTCATCTCAAGCGTAAGAGTCGGATGAATATTGGAAATAAAATACTTGGCGTGGTACCGTTCCCCCTCACTCGTTTCTACGTATTGTACCTCGCCACCTTCTTCTACTATCCTCACCACTTTTTTATAGTGAAAGATCACACCGCCCAACTTGGTGAGCTCCTGATGAATGAATTTAGCAATCTGCGAGCCACCGTCTACAAACCGGTACGAACTCTCAATGTAGCTGTTGATCACCAAGGCATGCATGTAAAAAGGAGTCTTGTAGGACTTGCCTGCATATAAGATATTGGTGCCAGCTAGTACATTTCTCAGCTTTTCATTTTTAGTAATAGATTCAATGTAGGTTCTGGTGTCAATCTCCAACACGTCTCCCTGCTCCATATAGCTACTTGTTCTCAGATTGTACAGAGGGAATTTTGAACAAACCTCTCTGATTTTGTTTGCGTAGGTAACAATGGCTTCTTCATCGTCCGGGAAATCGGCCACCATCGTTTTAATAAAACGATCGTATCCCTGAGCATACCTGTAAGTTTTAGGATCGCCCTCAAAGGCCACCGCATCAAACACCTCTTCATCCAACTTACGGATTTTGAGTTTGTCCATGATGCCTAGATATTTGAAGACCTGGTAGGTGTTCTGTCCTTTTTCGAGCCCACCCACATAGTGAACCCCGGAATCAAAAACTACTTTTTCTCTGGCATAGACCTGGAGCGCACCCCCAATCTGTTTGTTCATTTCCAAAATGCAAACTTTGTATCCCTCTTTGGCAAGGATCAGGCCGCTGGCCATTCCGCCCAAACCGCTCCCGATAATAACAACATCGTATTCGTGCATTACTTTTTTCTTTTTATAACAAAAATAAGATTGGACGTTAATTTTGCATTGTCAATGATTTCCACGTCACAGTGGTGTTCGGCTGCCTTTGCCAGTATATCTTCTTTAGAGAGAAAACTTAATTCATTTTTTGATTTATTGAATCGCAACAGGTTCACGGAAAAGAATTCGGTTACCTGCGTACCAAAATGTCTTTTTCCGATATCTCTTACTCCCTCTCTAACAATAATTTTGCCCTGCGGTTTGAGCGCACGAATACTTTTTTCTAAGAGTTGAAGTTGGCTTTCTGGCCTCAGGTAGTGTAACACGTCACTTAGGATGATGCAATCATAGGTGGAAAAAACATACTGGGTAATATCTGCGCTGACAAAATGGATTTGATCGCTTTTAGAGTAGCAGTTGTTGGCAGTTTCAATTTTGTCATGGTCGTAGTCAACCCCTGTAATCTTTCTGTCGGCCGATAAGAAATGAAGCATGTAGCTGAGAAACCCGTAGCCGCAACCCAAGTCTAGGATTTCTCCTTCGCGAGGAACTAGCTGCTCAAACGGCTCGTAATTTTTTTCTAACCGTAGCTTTACGCGCAGGTACCATTCCAACAAGGGTCCTTTAAAAAGATAGTTACTGATGAGCTTTCTTTTAAAGTAGGTGGGCGTTTCAAGTTGCCGACTAAATTGAGCCAACTCATCCTTAAAGTAGCGACTGATCGTTTTGGTGCGCTCAGAGTAGGATGTTCCGAACCGGCTGTCGTTAGGTGAAATGCGCGGAAGGAACTTCATCGTCATCGTACCTACTTCCACGTAGAGCTCACCTTTTGGTATCAGGTTGCCTGAGCCGTGAATCAGCAAAGGGAGAATGTCTAGATTTAATTCCTGCGCCATTAAGAAGGCACCCTTATGGAATCGTTTGAGTCGGCCATCAGCTGATCTTGTTCCTTCCGGAAAAACCAAGATGGAGTATCCTTGTTGAATGCGCTCCTTCATTTGGGTGATGTTTTCAGTAGTCCCTTCAGTGATGGGATAGTATTCGGCTAAACGGGCGACATATCCAAAGACGGGAGACTTCCACACCCATTCATTGGTGACAAGCAGTATTTTGGGTGTAAGCGATACTGTAGCCAATATGTCGAGTATGGATTGGTGATTAGCAATAATGACAGCCGGCTTTGAAAAGGGCGACTCGCCATCATAGAGAACTTTTTTCTTGCCGCTAAATGAAAGGGGGAAAATCCAGCCCGTCACTTTCTTTAGAAGGTAGTGGTAGGCAAGTTTCATTTTTTCACGATGGAACGGCCATACTTTCAACATGAGAAAACCAACGATTCCCATGAGCACCGCACCCAGCGTAAAATAGGTATAAGGGATCAATGACTTCAACGTACCCCACGCAGTTCTTGGAGTATGTTGGCGTGAGACGGGCCCACTGATCATTAAGCGAAACAAAAATGGCTCAAGGGTTTGGGCCATGATAAAT
>JABFSY010000089.1 GCA_013140395.1 Cyclobacteriaceae bacterium | reverse complement strand
CTTTTTTGTGCAAGGTCGGCTTGTTCTTTTTCATATTCGATACCCCAAACCTCTAAAGCCCCTCGTGATAAAAGTAATTCAGCAAAATTTCCATCACCGCAGCCGATCTCTAAGGTGACCCTCGCTTCAGAGGGTACAAACGGGAGCATTTCTTTGCGCACTACATTGAAATAGATTTCCGGTTTGGTCTTTATGTCGAAACTCATTTTCTATATCTTAATTACCTTTTGCTTGTCAAGTTCTGAACAGATATCTTTTACTATCTTTTCTAAAGGCGTTAACGGGGCGTTAGAAATTAATAAAAGTCTTTGCTTTGATTTTTTTATTTCTGATCTTTTTCCAAGGTAATTAAAAAAAGCAATATGGTACTTCCACCGAAGTGCGATCGCCTGAAAGATAAGAGTTACAGCTTGCCGTGAATACCAAACCCATTTTGACTTTGTATTCAAATGTAAAGAATGAAAAATAAGTTTGTTTCGTTGAGTCGTTATCCAAATCTTTCGTTTTTTGTTAAACTTATTAATCGTGGTAGAGGCTGGATGTCGGCAAACAGCGCTGTGTTCATAATAGCACCTCCAGCCCAGTCTCCAGGCGCGCATCGATAAATCGGTGTCTTCATAATAAAAAGGGGCAAAAATTTCATCGAAGCCACCAAGTAATTTTAATTTCCCCCTATCTACCAACGCGCCTCCGCCTGAAACAAAAAGTGTTGCTATCGATGCAGAAGGTTTGTCTACATAGAAATTAAATGGTTGAATTTTTTTTGACCCCAACAACAACGGGTATTTACCGGCATCTTGTATTTTTTCATCATTTAATCCTATGAAACGGCCACTAACGCCAAAGGTATCTGGATGATCGAAATAGCTGAACAGATTCTCAAAATAATCGGGTAGCAGGGAAACATCAGTGTTCAACAAAAGAACAAGTTCCTTTGTTGCTAGCTCTATTCCGCTATTGATTGTTGGTGAAAATCCACGATTTGTTTTTTTGGCAACAACCTTAATGTCAGTAAAATTTTCTCTTAAAAACATGACGGACTCATCTGTCGAAGCATCATCGGACACGATTACTTCATACTCAACACCAGCTTTCTGAAGCGCAGTATATACAGAAGGTAGATTTGCCGCCAGCAAATCTCTTCCATTATAGTTTGGAAGTACTACAGAGATGGATTTTTTGATACTCAAAGTCAACAACTAATTAAGTGGCTGGATATACTCCTTAAATTTATTCTTGTTGTTACGAATATATTCAGGGAAGGTCTCATCAATTTCTTTAAAACGACACTGAATGTCTTGACCGAAAACGCTTTTGCCGTTTTCGATGAGTTCCTTTATTCTATTAGGACTCTTGAATTCATCTTTGTTGAACTCGTCATGGCCGAAAGATTCGATTTTATAGATAATCTTATCTACGCCACCCAATGACGTAAAGTGCCATCCGGCATCCTCAATTACTTTGTTTCCCTTGTATTTATAGATTTCCCTAAGTACCCGAAGCTTTTTCACACTTTTGAAGTTTTTGTATTGAGTCATGACCGACCCATACCACCAAGCTGGTTGTTCGGAATTGGCTCGATCAACTTCAATACAATTCAAGAAATAGTGATAGATTCTTTGCTGGAAAATAGTCACCCCCGAGTTCTCTTTATGTTCTTGCAACAGCTTGGGCTTTGGAATCTCATCCACGTCAGAAAAGATGATTACATCATCGGGTGCGCAATCTGTCAGAGCTTGTTTTACCTGATCTTTTTGGTGGTGATCGTAGTCCATCGCCTTGGGCGGCTTAAAGCGCGAGAAAAAAGTCGGATACTTATCGACTATAACATGCCTTATTTTGTGATGAAATTTTTTAAATCTTTCTTTGTTTTCAGCATAGTAAAGAGGCTTTGGTTTTTTTTGGAATGTTTTGGTTGCCTCGACCAGTACAAACACATCTACGACAGGATCCAATTCGTTTAACCGAATTTCAAGTAGGTCCAGTTCGTTAAAAAAAGAAAAGCAATCGTAAACTTTCATCCATTCTTAAATTTAGGGCCCGAATAGATCAGCAATTTGTTGATTGTTGCAGGGGACATCATACTCATTACCTGTTAACACTAACTTAAAAGAGCAGGCAAAGGATCATTTTCACTGATTGAACCTTTTCTCTTGGAAGCTAACAACAAACGAGAAGCAACCTGTGATACAGTAATCATTCGTATACACTCGCAATTGCTGCTTTTTCTACAGTCTGAACAATTCTTGTCAACAACGAGAAAAGATGCATGTGTTCCAATTGGCCCCCATCGCCCTGGATGTATCGGTCTTATGGGAGGAAACAAGCCGACACAAAACGTTCCTAATGCGGCCGCAAGGTGAAGCACTCCAGTACCAGAAGCGACTAACCCATCAGCTTTGTTAATAAAGGCACTCATTTCTTCTAAAGAAAACTTTCCCATTAAATTATGAACGCCTTCGGCCGTCAGCAATTCAGGTAGATCCCTTTGAATACTTAGTTCTTCCTCTTTTAGACCAGTGAGGAAAAAACGGAAACGTTCCTTAGGTAGCTGCTTAATGAGCGCGCTATAATGGTCAAGTCCCCATTCCCTCCCGTTCCCTTTTGATTTGGGATGAATAATTAAATTAAATTTTGTCGGATCAAGTAGATGACCAAAGTCCTTAGAGATAGCTTGTAGCCCATAGTTTGACATCAGCTGTGAAAAGTCGGGATTAGTCTTAAGTCTGAAGGGTCTTAATAACTTAAAGTTCAACTGACTTTCGTGCAATTCTGAACGTAGGCGACTAAAATCAACCAGCCGGTTGCAATAAAACCAGTTGAACAACCGATGTGCGGTGGCAACTCTGTTGAATATCTTAAAACTTTTTGCCAGAGCAGCCAACGCTTGATCGGGGTAGACAAACAAAATTGTGTCTGCCTTAATGGAGGCAAGGAGTGAAGGATTCGCAAGAATCTCTTCGCGATCTAGAAAATGATCGATATAAGTGCTTTGTCTAATTACTGGCTCTGTGTATTTCTTTCCAATGAAATAAATTTCGCTGTCTGGTATCGTTTTTTTTAAATGACCCGCTAGAGGTAGTGTAAGGATCACATCGCCCAGGTTATCAGTTCTGCTTATGATAATACGTTTGCCAATGGCTGCTCTTTTATTGGCCTCATATAACTTCGAGTACTTATAAAATACATGGTTGGCTTCTGCGGCCGCCACCACTAGCCCTTCGAAGCCATCTAAAAATCCAACCTTGATGAAGTAACTCTTGCAAAACGAAAAGAAGGTGTGACCAACTATTTTTGGTATAGAAGTAGATCGTTTGCCAACATTCTCACGCGCAAAGATGGACGAATACTGTTGTATTTTAGCGAGTGTTTCTTGCCCGTTTTGGTAGGATGTATGCATAAGATCTCCCAGCAAATGTGTCACTTTGCTGTTCTTAGCAAGAATCACTTTGTCGTGTGGATTTTCTCCGCCCCAACTGCCGAATCGCTTATCCCACAGACGTATCTTTTGATCTGGATACCAATTGCCGTGTTTGATCCATCTACCACCGTAACTGGACAATCGGTTCATTTTGTACGCATGGCCCACCCAATGCTTTTTTGCTTTTGCTATGGAGTTGGCAAGTTGAACAGACAAATACTCATCGGCATCGATGGCAAAGACATGATCAAACGTGGCCAGCGATAGCGCAAAATTTTTCTGTTGAATGTGACCCTCAAAAGGGTGTTCTACAAATTGAACTTTTTTTGCAAGACAAATTTGTTTGGTGTTGTCTGTTGAATAGGAGTCCACCACGATAACCTCATCGGCAAATGTTTGCACCGAGTCAATACACCTTCCAATGTTTTTTTCCTCATTGAACGTGATAATGATCACGCTTATCTGCACTGGTTTTTCCATTGACGGCAAGTTAACCTCAAATAAAATAAATAAAAAATATTGATAGGAGAAGACCTCATCTGCTATGAAGCCAACGGATAGTCAAAAAAACAATCAATATCTAAATTTGCTTTTTGATAACTAGATAGACGTAGATAGTTTAAATTTTATGATGAGATGCAGCTATCTTTCGGTTTCCATTGATGAATTCAGAAATTTGAATTAACAGGTGCGGGGTCATTCACATACAGACTTGGAACTACTTCGACTTTATAAAGAGTCGAGAGAATTGTCGCATTGGGGAGAATTGTATGCTCGTTATACTTCGCTTGTATATGGTGTTTGCCTGAAGTACTTGAAAGATAGAAATGAAGCAAAAGATGTGATGATGCAGCTTTTCGAAAAACTCGTGGCCACCCTATTAACCCATGACGTTGAAAACTTTAAAAGTTGGCTGTATGTCACTACCCGAAATCATTGCTTGATGTACCTACGCGCCCAAAAAGCAAAGCCCTCCTTCAGAAGCCTAACGGAGGGCAAGCAAGAATTTTCACTCGAACTTGTGGAAACCCAGTTCTTACTGCATCTAGATGAAGAGCCCGAAATGGAGCAAAATCTTAGTAAACTAGAGAAGTGTATCGATCAATTAGTGAATGATCAGCAACAGTGCGTTCGATTGTTTTATCTGCAGGAAAAATGTTACAAAGAAATAACAGGGCTAACGGGTTTTGACTTGAACAAAGTGAAGAGCTATATCCAAAACGGCAAACGAAATTTGAAAATTTGCATGGAGCGAAATGGATGATTGGAAAGACGATATTGAAAAATATAAGAGGGGAGAACTAACCCCCAATGAGATGCACTCGTTGGAGAAAAAGGCATTGTCAGATCCTTTTTTGGCAGATGCGCTCGAGGGCGCTGATACGATTTCCGCCAAGGATTTCTCAGAAGATCTGAATGAATTGAAAAAATCTATTCAATATCAGACTGAACAGAAAAGTGTAGTGTCTTTTGGGCAAGCTGAAATGGCTTCCACGGCTGCCCCGAAACAAGCAAGCAAAGAACAGGCAATAGTTGGCGATGTTAAGAGCCCAAACAAATGGGTTTGGCCTTTGCGAATAGCGGCTTCACTTTTTATCATACTGGGTATTTTTTGGGCGGCAAATCAGTTGATTCCAAATGAAGAAAAAGAGAGCCTTGCCCTTAAAAAAGAAGTGGATACAAAAAGGGAGAAACCTCCACTTTCGCAGGAAGCATCAGATTCGATTGATGTCGTCCAACAGCCAATTGCTTCAACGCCATCAAAGTTGTTTGTCGAGAAACCAAAACAGATTGCCGGAACCCAATCGATAGAAAACGTTGCAAAAGGATTAGAGCCTGCTGCTGCTGCCGAGGGAGAAAGACAAACAGCTTTGATGGGTAGACCCGAAGATAAAAAGGCTGCGCAGGAATTGAGAGAGGAAAAGGAATCAATAGTGACCGAGCTGGCGAAGGCCGAAAACGTAGCCTCCGCTCAGTCGATCGCACCAATAGATTTGGAGCCAGATCTCGCACAGCTAAGTGAAGTAGTCGTTACAGGCGCAGCAGCCCGTGACGATAGTCAAACCCCTCCCGTTGTTAGATTAGCAGAGCCAGCTGGCGGTCGCAAGGCGTACGATAAATACTTGGAGAATAGTTTACGTTATCCGGTTGAAGCGGTAACAAAAAAAATAAAGGGAAGGGTGACTGTTAAGTTTACCGTTCGAACTGATGGTACACTCGATGAATTTAGTGTGGTCAAAAGTTTAGGTTATGGTTGCGATGAGGAGGTAGTACGACTAGTAAAAGAAGGGCCAAGCTGGTCGCCTACATTCGAAGACAATGTGCCGGTAGAAAGTGAAGTTTTAGTGAAAGTGCGTTTTGATCCTTCGAAGGCTAGGCAATAGATTTCTCATTTACAGACATCCCGTTTAACCTGATGTATTGCCAACGTTCATCTAATCGCATGGAAAATTCATTATTATTTATACTTTTAGGGCTACTAATTACTTAATTCAATTTGCATGAGTTTATTTATTAAGAAGCCTTTGGAACAATTGATGGCACAGTCGGGCGGTGATTCGGCAAAAGGGTTGAAGCGCACGCTTGGGCCAATGAATCTCATTGCCTTGGGCATTGGAGCCATCATCGGAGCAGGGCTTTTTGTGCGGACAGCTGCAGCAGCTGGCGATGCAGCCGGACCTGCCGTGGTTATCTCTTATATCGTGGCAGGCATTGGATGTGCTTTTGCAGGTCTGTGCTATGCGGAGTTTGCTTCAATGATTCCTATTGCCGGTAGTGCCTATGCGTATGCTTACGTAACGATGGGGGAATTCATTGCCTGGATAATCGGTTGGGCGTTGGTATTAGAATACGCCCTTGCTTCAGCGACCGTTTCCATTGCGTGGAGTGAATATTTAAATAGTCTACTAGGTGGGCGAATACCTTATGAATGGTGTCACTCTCCATGGGAAACATCTCTCAATGGAGTAAGTGGTATCGTCAATTTACCTGCTATTCTCATTTTATTTTTATTGACACTTCTTTTGATAAAAGGAACACAAGAATCCGCCACGGTTAACTCGATTATTGTAGTTGTTAAGGTTTCCATCGTAATACTTTTTATTGCGTTGGGCTGGGGCTTTATTAATGAAGCGAACTATACGCCCTTCACTATTCCAGGAGACATGGCGGGTCATGAACCATGGAACAGGCATAGTTGGGGAGGGATTCTTGGGGGAGCCGGGATCGTGTTTTTTGCCTTTATCGGTTTTGACGCAGTATCAACTGCTGCACAAGAAGCCAAGAATCCAAAACGCGATATGCCTATAGGAATTCTTGGTTCGCTGGTGATTTGTACGATACTCTTCGTCTTATTTTCACATGTTTTGACGGGTCTTGCAAACTGGCAAGAATTTAAAGTAGCAGGTAAGGAGGCTTCTGTGGCTTATGCCATCAAAAATTACATGCCGGGCTTTGAGTGGCTTTCTACACTTATTACCGTTGCTATTTTGGCCGGGTTCTCTTCGGTAATTTTAGTGATGCTGATGGGGCAGTCGCGTGTATTCTACTCGATGTCTAAAGATGGACTTGTTCCGCCTGTATTCTCCGAACTCCACCCAACATTTCGCACACCGCACAAGGCAAATTGGATTTTATTAGTATTTGTTTCCCTTTTTGGCGGATTTGTTCCAGGAAGTGTAGCCGGTGATCTGACCAGTTTTGGCACATTGTTCGCGTTTGTGCTCGTATGCGCAGGCATCTGGGTAATGCGGGTGAAAAATCCAGCAGCGGTGCGGCCATTTAAAACTCCTTTAGTGCCGTTGGTTCCCATCCTTGGGATTGTTGTTTGCTCCGCGTTGATTTTGTCGTTGGACGACAATACTAAACTGATGGCGGTGGGTTGGTTGCTTTTTGGGCTGGTGATTTACTTCCTGTACAGCAAAAAGAATAGCGTTTTAAGAAAGGAAAAATAAGAGTTAGAAAATGTAGCGTAGTCCGACTCCGCCCTGAAAGCGTTGGTAGCCGGGATCAACAAAGGCATCGGTAAACATTTCCACTTCGATAAAAGCTGACACGGGAAGTGTAAAATAGGAGTATTCGAAACCCGCCAATACGACTGGGCCATAGGTGAATCTGTTTTCAGATATCCGCCCGTTTCTTGATTCGTCACGCCCATTACTATATTCGTAATCAAAGTTGATGCTGGTGTTTCTCCACTGCCAACCAGCGCCCACATATAGTTGCAGACCCTTTGATATCTTTTCTGCATCCCATTGGTAAAGGAATTTAGCTTCCAGAAACCAATCACCGGAAATCGTATGTGTAGAATACTGAGCCGACTGCGCTTTCCCCACCGTATCAATCAATAGGTCTTTTTTCAATACGTCTACGATCGCGTCCTTCTTCAGATTCTCGAAT
>JABFSY010000474.1 GCA_013140395.1 Cyclobacteriaceae bacterium | reverse complement strand
TACAGACATCATACAGGCGTTTAATTTCATTACGCCCGGTGCTATTGTTATAGCCTTTGTTTCATTGGGTATTTTGGTGTTATGGGAGCGTCCAGCAGTAAGGCAAATCAAACTAGTCAGCCTTCTCCCCGGGCCTGTTGTGGTAGTCGTGATGGGAATAATCTTGAATGCTTTGTTTGCAACGTATTTACCTGCCTACCAAATAATGGCATCGCATTTAGTTTCATTCCCGGATGTATCTCAAACGGCTGGCTTTGCCTCGTTATTTACCTTTCCAGACATCTCGCACCTAACCAATCCTAAAATATATACCATTGCCATTACCATTGCGCTGGTAGCCAGTTTGGAAACGTTGTTGAGCATTGAGGCAGCAGATCGATTAGATCCTTTCAAGCGAATTACGCCACTGAATCACGAACTAAAATCTCAGGGATTGGGAAATATACTTTCCGGATTGCTCGGTGGTCTTCCGATTACCTCGGTTGTTGTTCGAACGTCTGCCAATGTTGCGGCCGGAGCCCGATCTAAAATGTCGTCAATTATACACGGAGTTTTGTTGGCGACAGCGGTGCTATTGTTCCCGCGATTTCTCGAGCTAATTCCGCTCTCTAGCCTTGCTGCCATATTGTTGGTTGTGGGTTATAAACTTGCTTCACTCAATGTGTTGAAGTACATGTATAGCAAGGGGATCACGCAGTTTGCCCCCTTTGTGGTAACGGTTATCGCCATCCTCTTGTCTGATTTGTTGGTAGGCGTATTTATCGGCTTATTGGTGGCGTTGTTTTTTGTGGTCAAAACAAATTTTCGATCCGCTGTCTTTTTCATGAATGATGGAAACAACTTTATCATTAAGTTAACCAAAGACGTCTCGTTCTTGAATAAGTCTTCTTTGCGAAGAGCGCTTGAAAAAATACCTGCCGGGGCAAGCTTGTTGGTCGATGGCAGTAAGGCTGAATTTATTGACCAGGATATCATCGCGATATTAGAGGATTATAAGAATGAAGCATTTTCAAAAAATATACACTTGGAGTATAAAAAGTCGAATAATGCCATGCATACTTTTTTTAGACAAGATCCAGCCTAAATGTGTTAAATGTGAAATTAAGTTGATAAATATGAAAGCATACGAAAAACTATTACTGGAAAACAAAGCATGGGCGAGAGAGCACGTGCAGGTAGATAAGGATTTTTTTCTTCGCCTGGCTAATATTCAAACACCCGAGTTCTTGTGGATCGGTTGTTCTGATAGTCGTGTTCCGGCTAACGAAATCACCAATACGGCACCCGGAGAAATATTTGTGCACCGTAACATTGCCAACCTGGTTGTACATACAGATTTGAATTTACTAAGTGTATTGCAGTATGCCGTGCAGCAGTTGAAAGTCAAGCATATTATTGTCTGTGGACACTATGGTTGCGGTGGTGTAAAGGCAGCGATGACGCATAGCGACTTGGGGTTAATTAACAAATGGCTTAGGAATATCAAGGATACGTATTACTACAATAGGAAAGAATTGGAAGCTATTGAAGGCATAAACAAGCGAGCTGATCGATTGACAGAACTGAGTGTGATGGATCAGGTAATGAATCTGGCTCAAACATCTATTGTGCAGCACGCCTGGAAGGACGAAAACCGGCCCACTTTGCATGGTTGGGTGTATGGGTTGACGGATGGTATTTTGCATGATTTGGTTAAGATGGATCCAAACACACCGTTAGATCCTATTTACCAATATGACTTCACGTAAAAAAAAGGTCGGGTAACCCACCCGACCTTTTACCTAACTCATAAAAAATGTCTTAAAAGAAGAATTGATATTGGGCTACCACTTGTCCATTCATGCCGGAGTTCTGAATTAAGTCGTTGCCGAACGGAGTATACGTGGGACGCAATTGATAGTCAAGTGTCAGTTTACTGGTGTGCCCTTTCATGAACCAGTTTACTCCGAAGTCAAAAAGATTCATTTGTTTATCAAGCCGATCGTAGTTGGCACCTTGGTAGGTGACATACGGCATCAGAGTTCCGTTTCCTTCACCCAACAAATCTTTTTTCAGCAAGTAGCCAAACTGTGCGTATACCACACTACCCGTTCCAAACATGGGGAAAGCATTTCCGTAACTTCCTGTAGGCGCACCACCGACATTCGTTCCATTGGCCGGATTCATGATGCCGTTGTACCTCAGGTAACGTGTGCCATAGTCGGTGTTAAAATAACCCGAATAAGCGCTGATGGCAGTGCCCTTGTCAGCATTCACGGGGGTGTCATAAAACATGGCCACAGACCACAAATTCATGTTGTAGTATTTTCGGTTTGGATCTGTCGTTGGATCAGCATTTGTATTTGAGCCTGTCCAGGTCGCATTGGCTTGCGTGATGAAGCCGGCTTCGAGATTGAGCACTTTCTTTTTTCCCAGATAAGTGCCCGTCATGTACGGTGTCACATGCGATTCTTTGTCGAAGAAATTCCAAATGAATATCGCCTGGTATTGCTTGCTATGATTGTCCCACGCAAAGTTGGCATTGGTTGCGCTGATACCGGCTTGCGGGAGCCCGTTGGAGGTGATCGGAAAAGGATCGCTGAGAATAATCCGATAATCTAGTTTTCCGATTTGCCCCCGCGCATAGACACTCAACTTACGAGAAAACTCATCGGTTTGATCTACCGTTGCCTGCGCGAAGATGGGCACGTCCATACTCATGATCGTGCCGATGCTCGGCTGACTAAATCGGGACAAGCCATTTGTAATAGTGAGTCCGCCACCCAAGTGCAGTTTATCAGTCCCTTTGAAAACGCGGTACTCGCCCAATGCATCGTGAAAGAAGACCTGATTTTTTCGGTTCCCACTATTGGCAGAGTTTTGCCCGGCCAGATAATTGAAATTGTTCTGCCCGAATTGCAGGTAGAAAAACACACGGTCGGTGATTTGCCCATACAATTGCAAGCGCGTTCTGCGCAGGCCGATGTCAAATGTTTCCACGGTAGGATCACCCAGCACCGTTGTGCCCGGGTTGCTTTGGTTATAGCGAAACCAGATTTGGTTGAGAATCGTTGCCTTGATGTAATGGCTTCCGTCCTCGTTTAGTTTTAACTTCAGTTCTTCAATTTCTTTTGGTTTGTCTTGCGACAAACCAGAAATGGAGATCAGAATCAAGAATAGAAACAAGTAATATGAAATCTTCATTATTGTCCAATGAAAGAGTTAGTTTACTTAGCCAGGCCAGGTAGATTTGCTTGAGCGAGTTGCATGAAGTCTTCTGCAAACTTGACTACATAGTGAATTTCTTCAGGTTCCAGAAGATCTCTTTTTTTGAAGAAGATCAATCTATTTTTGTGGCACTCAATATGTATCTCTTCCCTATTTTCAAGAAAGCGAATGAGGGGTTCGCTAAAAAAGCGACCGATCTCAGGTTCGTTTTCTCCTCGCAGATAGTATTTTTTCGAAAAATCAGGATATACCGCAAAGTCAATGTCTTTGCCAGAAACCCCTTCAAATAATTTTGACCAAAGCCCTTCCGGTTCTAATGCAAAATCCGGCACCGAAAAATCAATATCAGAAACTTGAACAATCGTGATGGGTGATTCATTCTGAAACTGTCGTGCTCCTTCTTGTACCGTGATGTCGGATGATTCAATCTTTCCGAATTCACCGTACATCGATAGAATGTTTTCCTCGTAAGGGATTTTATTACCTTGTTGAATAGGGAAGTTTTTGTACTTAAGAGTAGTCTTGACCTTCTGTGGGAAATACGCGAAGTCATTGGCATCAGCAAATTTTCGCAACTCCATTTGTCTGGGACTTAATTTTACTTCATACCTGGTCTGGCTTCCGGGTGTAAGCTTGCGTGTCGCAAGTGGGTGATTTGAAAAATGTTGAAAATAATCGAAACCCAGCACAGATAGTTGGCCTCCACTGTGGTGGTATTCTTCTTCGAAGTGATGTAGAAATTCCATAAATGAATGGTCTACGATCTTGGCGTCAGAAAAATTGATGATTACTTTTTTACCCGGTTTTATTTGCGCAAACATTTTTTTAAAGCCAATCAGGTTCGAAAAGATGGCGGCTTCCTTCACCGAGATCGAGTAGACTGAATCGTTTTCCGAAATCTCATAATGAGGTTTGAATAAACTTTTTAAAGGAGCGCCATTCAAAATATGGAATATGAACTTTACAACAATACCCACACCCACACCTATCAAAAGATCGGTGGCTAATGTAGCAATGATGGTGATCACGAAAACGGTGAGTTGCTCAGCTCCAATTTTATAGGTTTTAAAAAATTCGTTGGGCGAGGCTAATCGATAACCTACCGCAATCAGTAAGGCGGCAAGAGCCGTATTAGGTATCATCTCAATAACAGGAATAAAGAGCAACATTGCGGCTAACAGAAATACGCCATGAAAAAAATTGCCCCACTGTGATCTGGCTCCAAAGTTAATATTGGCTGAACTTCTGGCCACTTCTGATATCATCGGAAGGCCACCAAAAAGACCTGCCAGCACATTTCCACCACCCACAGCCATCAGGTCTTTATTTGAATTTGAAATTCGCTTCCATGGATCTAGGTCATCCATGGCTTTTACAGTTAGCAATGATTCAAGGCTTCCTACCAACAAGAACATCATTACATATTTCCAAAAGACGAATGTTCCAATGGCGGAGAAGTCCGCATTAAATCCAATGTTGCTCCAGAAGTTTCCAATGGAGACAAGGTCAAACGCTGGCTCGGTATGACGAAAGTCCATAATGGCCGTCATAGGTACTGCTACTAACAATACGACTAATGGAACTGGTATTTTCTTCACATATTTCCCCTTTAAAAAAGGCATCCCAAAAATGATCACCAGACTGATAAGACCCACTAATGTTACCCTGGGGTCTTCATGATATAAAGAGTCAGGAATGTGTTCGAATAGTTGTATGGTATCGAGTCCTTTGAGCGTGGCGGGATCGATGCCCAGCAGAATGTGAATTTGTTTTGAGAATATAATCAAGCCAATGGCAGCTAACATTCCGTGTACCACTGAGTGTGGAAAAAAATCGCTTAGCGCTCCAAATTTCAAATATCCAAAAGCTATTTGTAAAACGGAGGCAACGACAATAACACCCAAGGCGAGTCGCCATCCTTCTGTACCACCACCTAGCTCTGTAACCGCGCCTGCGCATATGGTAATAAGCCCGGCTGCAGGCCCTTTAATAGTCAACCGAGATCCGGCAAATAAACTGACAACAAGGCCACCGATCATCGCAGTAAGTACACCCATTGCAGGAGGAAACTCGCTTGCCTTGGCGATTCCTAAACTCAGGGGTAATGCCAACAAGAAAACTAAAAAGCCAGCGACTGCATCTACCCGCCAGTTTTGTTTGAGGCCTTCGAGGCCATCTTTAGGAATATCTAATGATTTCATTTTTATGTTCTTTTTGTAAATCGATCAATGCCTGAAGCACGATGGATAGAATGACTAAATTAAACAGAGCGAAGTTCAAATGAAAATCGCGGTTTACGTTCAATCAAATCTGAAAGACACAATGAAGGTGAAAGAGAGGTGGATGAGTGTTGAACTGATCGTTTACGCTGAAAATTCGCAGCGGTTGATTTTCGATAATGGATGGAGAGGCCGGCCAACTAACAAGGTGAAAAACCTGCGTCAAGAAAACATCCCTGCCTTCTCTTTCTTCTTCATTTCTTTCCTCTACAAAAAGGAGGGAGGTAAGTGAGTGAGTGGGTTGCAACCAAATCGAAGTTGAGTTATCCGCTCTTTTGTGCTCGTCCACTGAAGCCTCGAAAAAAGTGGGCGCCAGCAATTCGAAACTAAACAAAAGGATAGCGAAGAATCTCAAGACGATATTGTTTCTTAGGTACACCAACGACAGGATTTGTTCAAAGGTCTACAATAATATCGCAATTGTCCAAAGAGATGAAAAAAGAAACTGACGGCAATCGATTGTTGTCAATAGTTTGAAAGTAATACTTTCTGGTTTGGTTTCTTTGCCTTTCATACTTTGTTCTTGTGCCTGTTGATTTTGCAGTTGTTAATTGTATAAATTTGACAAAATATGAGTACGAAGGTACCGGTTCAGTTTTTTACAGTCATCCTTGCCGCGTGGTTGCTCACCTTCACGGTGGTGTCCGTTGGTTTCTACGAAGATGAGACCGCTATTGAGAATGCGTCCATCATTACAAAATACCATTCATCCAATCCAGGCTGTCTCGCATCAGAGCCCTGCGAAGAAAAAGAAGTACGTGATGCAGCCAACGAACTTCCGGTGGTGTTTACTTCTGTTGATCTGTACGCGAGATCAGGCACCGCCAACACTTCATTAGGTCGTTGCTTAGGTCTGTTTTCGGTTTCATCCTTTGGCAACACCACCAACCTTCCGCTTTACCTGGCGAAAAAGTCATTTCTCATTTAGCGTGATCATACTGGTTTGACCTTTTTAAGGGCCACCAGCGTTTGTTCGCTTGTCCGTAATTTTTTGATCTTACATTCATGAAAAAACATTCTGTTAGTTTTGATGAGCACGAAGTGATTCATTCACTGAAACATTTTTTGCCAGCGCAATCTCCCTTGAAAGATTTTGTCCACCATAACACACTCCACGCTTTCCAAAATCAAAAATTCAAAGATGGCGTGCGTAGTGCGTCAGAGATATTGGGTTACAGGTCTTCTTTTTCAATGAACGATTTTCGATCGTTGTACCAAAAGGGTTCAATTGACCCCGCTATTTTGGAACGAATTATTGTCGAGAAAAAGGGAGTAGAAAATCTGGAGGAATGGAAAAAGAAAGCGTTGAATCATAAATATGAACTCAGTGCTCCCCCGCGGATTGGTGCACTGAGAGCGAATTGGAAAAAGCATTATCGCATCGATTTGGATTCATTGGTACAACCTATTCTCTTTCGGATTCTTTGCAGTTATTTAGATCAAGGTATTGCTATCTGGAATTTTCCCGTTCGCAACAAAACATTTCTATCGGCTCTGCGGGCCATGGAAGCCAATAGCTTTAGTAGTTTTTTTAGAAGGTCAAGGGCGAAGAAGCTTATACTAGAGAGCAATTGTGATATTGCCGATTTATTGAAGATGCTGGTCGGAGACGAGTCGTTGTATGAGCGTTATCTTTTCGATCAACAGTTTGCACATCAAGGTTGGTCAGGGATGGTGTCTACCATCGAAGATCAGCCCTACACTATTTTAGATCCTCGTAAGCTTTCCATGCACGATCTCATCGTATTTGAACTGCTGCTAGAAATTGATGCGCTTGATATGAGTTTTAGCGGAGATTGGAAACCGCTGGGCGAAAACCTTTTAGTCAAGCCCACCGAGCTTTTTGCAGATGTGCCCGAGACTGAACTTCACGAGGTATTATTCATCTGGCAGGAGGCCTTTGAAAAGAGTTATCATGACCAGGTAATGGCTGGGCTGGTGATGCAGAAAAATGAAAAACAAGAGATCACGAACAAGAGCTTTCAAGCAATGTTTTGTATTGACGACCGCGAGTGTTCGATCAGGCGCTATTTAGAAGAATTTGATCCGACTTGCGAAACGTTTGGAACGCCCGGCTTTTTTGGTGTTGAATTCTATTATCAACCGGAGGGAGGAAAATTCTATACGAAAGTTTGCCCGGCCCCGGTGATGCCAAAGTTTCTGATCAAAGGGGTGGGGCAAGAGAAGCGCGAAAAGGATTTGTATTTGGCCAAGCATTCACATTCATCTTACGGGGGCGGGTTGATCTCGCAAACCCTTGGTTTCTGGTCAGCGTTTAGTTTGTTCATTAACATCTTTAAGCCTTCGATGGGGCCCGCTACCGCGTCTTCATTTAAGCACATGAGTAAGAAATCGCAGTTGACGATTGAGAACACAAA